>NZ_DASWOM010000036.1:0-69332 GCF_036398755.1 Acerihabitans sp.
CCAGTCGCGCCAAAAAATCTATACCTCAATGGAAGTGCAGCCGAACTTTGCCAACAGCGGCAAAGCCTACCTGGTCGGTCTGGCGATCACCGATGACCCGGCGAGCCTCGGCACTGAAATGCTGGCCTTTAGCGCCAGCGCCCAAAGCAATCCCCTGGCGGCACGCAAGACCGCGCCGGAAAACCTATTCACCGCGGCGGTTGAGGTGGCGCTCGAATTTGAAGAGGTGACCGAGCCGGGCCTGTCGCTGTTTACCCGCGTGAAAACCCTGCTGACCAGCAAACAGACCACCGACGACGCCCGGCTGGCGGATGTGTTTAAGGCCGTTGAAGCGGTGGCCGAGCATGTGCAGCTCACCGCCACCGAGCACGACGGCAAGCTATCCACCCTGGAAACCACCTTCACCGAGCGCCTGGCCGTGCTGGAACACGCGGTGGTCACCGACCATAACCAGGTCGCCGCCCTGGCCACCAAACTGACCCAAACCGACAGCCAGTATCAGACCCGCCGCCCGCTGGCGACCGGCGGCCGCGAAGCGCCCGACGAGGTATTAACCGACTGTTAAACCCTGCCCGGTAGAGCCTTGGATAACCTGTTTTCCCTGTTTAGGACACCCAATGAAAACCAACACCCGTTTTAAATTTTATGTGTTTTTGACCCGCGTCGCCGAGCTGAACGGCGTCGGGGCCAACGACCTGAATAAAAAATTCAGCGTCGAACCGACCGTGACGCAAACCCTGATGACCCGCACCCAGGAATCATCGGAATTCCTTACCCGTATCAACATCGTGCCGGTGGCGGAAATGAAGGGCGAAAAAATCGGTATCGGCGTGTCAGGCTCCATTGCCAGCACCACCGACACCGCAGGCGGTGATGAAAGGGAAACGGCGGATTTTGCCACGCTGGATTCGGAGGGCAATTCCTGCCAGCAGGTGAATTACGATTTCCATATCCGCTATAACACGCTGGACCTGTGGGCGCGTTACCTGGACTTTCAGACCCGGCTGCGCGACGCCATCATAAAGCGTCAGGCGTTGGATCGTATTATGGTCGGCTTTAACGGCGTGAGCCGCGCCAAGACCTCCAACCGCCTGGCGAGTCCGCTGCTGCAGGACGTGGCGGTCGGTTGGCTGCAAAAGTACCGCGACAACGCTCCGGCCCGGGTGATGAACACCGCCACCGCCGAGGACGGCACCGTTTCCCCGACTATCCGCATCACCATGCGCTATGCGCACTTTGCCCCCGACCATCTGGAAGACGCGATCCATCTCAACCCATTAGCCGGTTTGAATGACTACAAAGTGTCTACAGAGCGCCATAATGGGTAGAATACGGTAGAACAGGGTGGGGTTAAGTGGCTGATTTATCACGTAAGTGGTTGATTACCCTGCCCCCATAAAAAAAGACCGAATACGATTCCTATATTCGGTCTAGGGAAATGGCTCTTGGGAGAGAGCCGTGCGCTAAAAGTTGGCATTAATGTAAGCTGCTTAGCCTTACATGCATTGAGTATAGAAGTCGCCGGCGGTTTTTCCATCGCCTTAGTCGCATTACCGACCCTATTGTTTTACCAAATGATAACTTTGTGATATCAAGCACACTTAGAATTATTAACATAATAAATTATAAGCTTTCTACTCACATTCCTGAACTCGCGCGCCTGGGGCGCGCCGAAACCATCCCGGGGCTTAGCCCGGCGCGTTGCATAGCTGTCCGGCGCGCTCGGCAAACGGCGCGATGCTCATCTTTTTACCGGGATTCGCCGGGTCATCCAGAAGGATGGTGTCGACAGGCGTGGCGTTGACCTGGCCGCTGGCCATGGCGCGGGTGGCCTGCTCATTTAGCGGATATTGCATCAGGGTGCTGATATTGAGCGCAAACAGCGAGCCGTCGGGGCGGCAGAGCAGCTGCACTTCCTCCTTGGTAAAGGCCCATTGCTTGCCGAACTGGAATTTACTGACGGTGATGATTTGCGCCGCGCTGACCGTCTGGGCGGTCAAGGCTAGCAGCAGTAACGCTATACTCCGGGTTTTCATGTTTTATCCTACAAGTGGGTCTGTCGCCCGCGCGGCGTCAGGGTTCAAAGGTGGCGAAAATGCTCACCAGGACCAGGACCAGGTTGCCCAGGATCATCTCCATAAGCGTGAGCAAGGTCAAGAGCCGGATAGCCGCGGGATGCCGTCGCGCCATGGCGGGCACCACGGCATAACGGTTGGTCGCCGCCAGGATCACCATGGCCGCCACCACGGCTATTTTTATCAATAGCAGCCGCTGGTACGGCGCCGACCAGTCGAGCGGCCAGCGTCCCAGTACCAGCATGGTATTGGCGATGCCGGTGAAAATGACCATCGCCACGGCCCCATGCCCGCTGCGTGAAAAACGAATCAGCGCGCGCAGCGCGTCCGGACGCTGCGCCTGACGAAGCAGCGGCAGGCAAAACAGCAGCGGCAGCAGCCCTCCCAGCCACCAGGCGGCGGAAAACAGATGCGCTATTTGATTAAACCGTTGCAGCACGCCGCGCAATCCCACACTCATCGCCGTGTGCCCGACCAGCGCCTGGCTCGCCAGCAGGCCCGCCATGGCGGCCAACAATAAGCGACTCCGGGTGGCCGTTAACGGCCCGCGACCCGCGGCGAACAGCGCCGCCACGGCAATAGCCATATGCCATAGCCAGACCGTGCCGAACGAGGTGCCGAGCACCGCCGACCAGACGGCGGGAGAGAGGGTTTGCGCCCAGCCGTCCCCCATTTGCCCGGATTGCAGCGCCAGCAGAATCACCGCCGTTGCCAGGGCGAACCAGGCCAGGATGCGCAGCGTGGCGCCAAGGGACGCGCGCAGCCGGTCGCGCAGCGCGGGCGGCGCCAGGTATTCGCAAAACAGCGCCGTGCCGAACGTCTGCATGACCGCCGCGATATGGAAATAGCGGCAGGCGGAATAACACTCCGCCAGGCTTAGCATCTATTTGACGCTGAACTGATAATTGCCTTGGGTTTTATGGCTGTCCACCGAGACCACATGCCATTGCACCTGATAATCGCCGGCGGCCAGGGGTTTTTCGATGGGTACGATAAGCTGCATGGGGTTGGCGGGGTCTACCTTGACGGCGCCGGTGGGAATAATGGCATTAGCGGGACCGGTGAGGGTCAGGCCGCTGAAAGCGGGCTCGATACCCTCGCTGAAGGTCAGGGTCAACGCCTGGGGGGCGTCCGTCATAGTGGCGTTGGCCGCCGGATATTGCGTTTTCAGGTGCGCGTGCGCCTGGGCCTGTTGCGAACCCAGCAGGGTCAGTGCGGTTAAAAACAGCGTAAACAGGGGGGCGGTAAAACGTTGGCTGGACATCGATGTCATTTCCTAAGACTAAACGGTTATCCTGTCGGTTAACCCGACGCTTTGCGGTCCATCGCGCGGGCGCTGTCGGTTATTCGTTTATGCTGAGGAAACAAAAAACCCGGCGCTGCTACCGGCTTGCCTGGACGCAAGCTGATGATAACGGCAGCCGGGGCTGAAGTCGAGCAAACCTCATTGCGAGCGCTTTGCTTACATCGGCGCGGCGGTATTATCCCCGCCGTTCATTTTTTTCAAATCCTGATCGATAAAGAACAACCCGCTGTTATTGGTATCCACCAGCGCGAGCTTGTCCAGAATAGATTTGAACAGTTTTTCCTCTTCATGCTGTTCGGAAACGTACCATTGCAGAAAATTAAAGGTCGAATAGTCTTGACTTATCATAGCCGCATGGACCAGCTCGTTGATTTTACGGGTGATCATCTGTTCATGCTCATAGGTACGCTTAAACAGTTCGGCAAGCGAAGTAAAACCGGTCGGCGGCGCCTCGATGGCGCCAAGCACCGGCATGGTGCCCGTATCGTTAAGATAGTCGAACAGGCGGCGCATATGGTCCATCTCTTCCAGAGACTGGGTTTTGAGGAACGCCGAAGCGCCTTCATAGCCTTTATCACTGCACCAGGCGCTCATCTGCAGATAAAGATTAGCGGAAAAAAATTCAAGGTTGAGTTGTTCGTTGAGCTTAATTGCCATTTCTTGTTTTAGCATGGGCAGGTGTCCTTTTAAAGATAAAGTAAATAGCGAATATATACATTATGCCAAATGCTAACAAAAATTACACTATAATTTAACCAATGAGTTATTTTAATAATTTTAGCTATAAAATCATGCATTTATTTATTATCAAATAAGGAATTTTTCATACAAAACAATATTTATTAATGCTAGTGATAGGCGTTCTTATTTGTATTATGAATTGCACGGGCAATTATTATGGCTATTTTTGACCGGTATTACCGCACCGACTGTTAACACAAACGATTATTATTTGTATTACTCCCCTGGCGACGCTTGCGTTTTGACGCCCGGTGCCTTATTTTTAGCATCATCATACCTTACAGGCACCGGGAGACTAAATGGAGTATAACCTGGCCAAACTGGGCAGCGAGGCGATGGACAAGATCAATGTCGATCTGGCCGCGTCCGGCGTGGCGTTCAAGGAACGGTACAATATGCCGGTGGTCGCCGAGCATGTGGAACGGGAACAGCCTGAGCATCTGCGCGCTTATTTCCGCGAACGGGTGGCGATTTATCGCCAGGCGTCGCTAAATTTTTCCCGTTTGCCGTATGAGCCACGAAAATAATCCGCCAATGGCTTATACTGTACTGGCAATGCCCCGGCCCGATCCTGAACCACAGGCTGGAAGGCAAGCAGGTGAATCGCGCGCCCTTCCCCGCGGGACATGGCTTGCCGGCTCGTCCGGCGACGTCCGCCGGGGGGCAGAAAAGCACAAAATGACTTGATTATCAGTGCCAAATGGCAGTTAATCATTTCTACATTTCCGGTTCTTTTACAGAGAGGCAAATATGAGTAAGGGAATGGATCGTAAAAAAGACACGAAAAAGAAACCGCTGAAATCGCCGGAAGAAAAACGCGCCGACAAGCGTAACAGAAAGACCCAGCCTGATATCGTGTAAGGCTAACCAATATTAAACCCGCATCTGATGCGGGTTTTTTGTTGGCCCGATTCCGGGCATAATGAGCATTCCTTCTTCTGGACAGGTAACCTCATGTCTTTTCGTGTTATCGATACTGAAACCTGCGGGCTGGACGGCGGCGTCGTGGAAGTCGCCTCGGTGGATGTCATTGACGGACAGTTGTGCAACGCCATGAGCGATCTGGTCAACCCCGACCGTCCCATCGGCCACGAAGCCATGGCCATCCACCATATCACCGAAGCCATGGTCGAGGATAAACCGCGTATCGCCAAGGTTATCGGCCGCTATCACGGCAGCCCCTATTATGTGGCGCATAACGCCGCCTTCGACCGCCGCATGCTGCCGGAAATGCACGGCCAGTGGATTTGCACCGTCAAGCTTGCGCGCAAGCTCTATCCGGGTTTGAAATACAGCAACCAGTACCTGCGCTACGCGCTGGACCTGGACGTCACCGTGCCGGAGGGTCTGTATCCCCATCGCGCCCTGTACGATTGCTACGTTACGGCGGCGCTGCTGGTGAAAATCATCGGGGATTCCGGCTGGAGCGCCGAGCAAATGGCGGCGCTATGCAACGAGACCACCCTGCTGACGACGTTTAAGTTTGGCAAATACCGGGGCCAGCCGATGGAGCGCGTGGCGCGTGACGATCCCGGCTATCTGAAATGGATGCTGGCCAACCTCAAGGACCTGTCGGCGGATATGCGTTTTAGCATCAAGCATTACCTGAAGCAGTCATCAGACGGAACGCTTTGATAAACGCGCCGCCTGATGTCGTCACGCCGCCATATCAAGCCGCCGGCGTTGCCATGCCGGCGTTCAGCAGCCTGGCATTGTCGGTCGTCAGGGACAGAATGAAGGTATACTCCATCGCAATGCCCTCATAACCCTTGAAACGCCCCGATTTACCACCGTGGCCGGCATCCATGTCGGTACAAAGCAGCAGCAGGTTGTCGTTGGTCTTCATCGTCCTGAGCTTAGCCACCCATTTGGCCGGTTCCCAGTATTGCACCTGCGAATCATGCAGGCCGGTGGTGACCAGCAGGTGCGGGTAAGCCTGGGCGCTGACCCGATCGTAGGGACTGTAGCGCTTGATATAATCGTAGTATTCTTTTTCCTCCGGATTGCCCCATTCGTCATATTCTCCGGTCGTCAGCGGTATGCTGTCATCCAGCATAGTGGTCACCACATCCACGAACGGCACCTGCGCCACCACGCCCTTGAACAGATCCGGCGCCATATTGATCACCGTGCCCATCAACAGGCCCCCGGCGCTGCCGCCCATGGCAAACGCCTGTTTTTTGTCGCCATAGCCGCTGTCCAGCAGATATCGGCTGACGTCGATAAAATCGTTAAAGGTGTTGAGCTTATTGAACAGCTTGCCGTCTTCATACCATTGCTGGCCCAATTCGCCGCCGCCGCGGATATGCGCCAGGGCAAAGACGAATCCGCGATCGAGCAGGCTGAGCCGGCTGGCGCTGAAATCAGGGTCCATGCTGCTGCCATAGGAACCATAGCCATACACCAGCAGCGGATTTTGCCCGGGCTGGAACAGATCCTTGCGGTAAACCAGCGACACCGGCACTTCGACGCCGTCGCGGGCGGCGACCCACAGCCGTTCGCTGCGGTAGTGATTGGCGTCGAAGTTTTTCACCTGCGACTGTTTGAGCAGCCTGCGTTCGCCGGTATCCATATTCAGTTCAAACAGGGTGGTCGGCGTGGTCATGGAGGAATAACCATAGCGCAGCCAGGCGCAGTGGGGATCGGGGTTATAGGCCAGCCAGGTGACGTAGGTGGGATCGTCAAAGGCGATGCCCTTTTCTTCCCCGCTTTGCCAATGGATTTGCCGCAGGCTGGTCAGGCCCTGGTGACGTTCCTCCACCACCAGCCAATCGCTGAACAGGGTAAAATTTTCCAATACCACGTCATCCCTGGCCGGTATAAGCGTTTGCCACAGTTTTTCATCACCCGTTTCGCTGCGGTAGAGCGCAAAATTCTTGCCTTCACGATTGGAGCGGACGTAGAAATGGCCCTGGTAATGATCCAGCGAATACTCATGGTCATGGCGGCGGGTCAGGAATACCTGCGGGCGGGCCTTGGGATCGTCGGCGTCCAGCAGCAGGATCTCACCCGAGGTGGTGCTGCCCAGCGCGATGAT
This sequence comes from Acerihabitans sp., assembly GCF_036398755.1. Lineage (NCBI taxonomy): Bacteria > Pseudomonadati > Pseudomonadota > Gammaproteobacteria > Enterobacterales > Pectobacteriaceae > Acerihabitans > Acerihabitans sp. The sequence continues at coordinate 7,160 of NZ_DASWOM010000036.1, forward strand.
GATATAGCGTTCCGAGGTGGTTTTATGCACGCTGACATAGAAGGTATCGTCTTTCTCTTCATACACCAGTTCGTCGAGCGCCGGTGAGGTGCCGATCCGGTGGCGGTAAACCTGATAGGGCAGCAGCGTCTTTTTATGCTTGCGCACGTAATAGAGGATCTGGGAGTCGCTGGTCCATTCAAAACCCGACGAGGTATCCTCGATCACTTCCGGATACCAGGAATCGCGGGCCAGGTTCTTGAAACGGATGCCGTACAGGCGGCGCGAGAGGAAATCCTCCGCCGCCGCCATGATGGCGTTGTCCGGACTTATCTCCAGGGACCCCATGGTATAGAATTCGCTTTGCGCCGCGCGTTTGTTGCCGTCAAGCAGGATTTCCCATTCGGCGGATTCCGGCAGGTCGGCGCGCTGGCGGGTATAAATGGCGTACTCGTTGCCAGGCTCATAGCGGCTCTGGTAACGATAACCACGCCGGATATAAGGCACCGAGCGATCCTCCTGGGGAATGCGCTCCACCATTTCGGTGAATAAGCGGTGGCGCAGTTCCTCATGGCCCGCCATCATGGCTTCGCCATAGGTATTCTCCTGGGCCAGATAGTCCAGTACGGCGGGATCTTCACGTTTATCATCGCGCAGCCAATAATAATCATCGATCCGCGTCTCACCATGCACGGTCAGGTTATGTGGTCTTTTTTCAGCTATCGGGGGAAATCTCATACGCACCCTTCCTTATTTCTCATAAGAAACAGAGTGGCACGAATATGGCGGGATGCCAAGCGCAGCCGTTTCCATCGCCGGCGCCGGCAACCGGGAGTCAGCGCGGCGGGACGGGGGTTATCTGCGCTTTAAGCTGTTGTTCCAGGCCGGTTTTTACATCTTCGGGAATTTTCAGCGCCAGCGCCAATGCATCCATATAGCTTCTTTCCATAAAATGATCGACATCGACCACCGCGCAGCTGAGGTAATAGATCTCCAGGGCCTCGTCCTCGCCGTGAATATCCTGCGCCAGGCGCGCCGGGTCCAGCGGTTGGGCAATGGCGTCCTGAACCAGAAGCTCCACATCCTCGCCCAGGCCCAACTGATGCAGGTTGTCCCGAATGGCGCGTTGCTCATGGTCGTCGATATGGCCGTCGGCCTTGGCGGCAAAAACCAGTGCCGTCACCAGCCGCTGCGCGCGATGGTTGATGGGAGTTGGTGGCTGGGTAAACCGCGCATCGTTCTGATGCGTGTCGCGTACGCGTTTTTTATATTGATCCCAGAGCACCGCGCCTATCGCGGCGCCGCCGCCGATAAACAGGGCGTTCTTGCCCACCGCGCCAATCATCTTGCGTGACGATTTACTGGCCACCAGCAGGCCGGCCAGCCCGCCAAGCGCGCCGGGCGCCAGCAGGTCCGCCAGGTTGCCGCCGGGATCCCCCGGTCCGCCCTTCTGCTGGACCAGGGTCTGGATTTTCTGCATCCACTGATTCATTGCCGTTCCCCTTCAGGTAGGGTATGCCGGACGGAGTCCGGCGCCACACGTCCTAACCTAACGGCTTTTGTGTCAAGTTGTTAAAAGGATTTGCAAAGATAGCGGGGCCGTGGGTGTCCAGACGCGCATTTCACTGCGCGTCCGGCGGGGTATCTTATTGCTGGAGTGAATAACTTATTTCGCCTTTTTCACAGTCAAGGTTAACCGCATAGGCGCGATCGGCGGTTTGTCCGCGAATTTTCAACGGCGCCTGCCAGCTGTCGCCGCTGCCGGTAATATCCTCCGGGTTCACCTGGGCGACGATGGTATCGCCGCCGAGGGCCTTTTTATCGTCGTCGGTGTGGGGGAAGCGATTCTGGGTGTAATCCTGTTTAATCAGTTCCGCTACCTGAGGGGCGTTCAGATCGGGACAGGCCGCAACTTTATAGGTTTTACCCGGCTGGTTTTTTTTGGCCGCCGGCTTGTTATTCTCGACGGTCGCGGCAGCGGTGGTCGCCGTGGCGGCGGCCGGGTTGGCTTTATCCGCCGCGCTCTTTTTCGCCGGTGCAGGTTTAGCGGCGGCCGGCTTGTCGTCGGCCGGTTTTTCATCCGGCGCTTTTTTAGCCGGGGCGGTGGCCGCGGGCGTGGCCGGCGTTTCTGCCGGCGCGGCGTTGTTGGCCGGCGCCTGTGCCGGCGCTGCGGCGCCCTGTTGCGTATCCTGCGCCTGGCCGGCCGGCTGCCGGGCGGCGGATGTACCGTCCGTGGACGTTTGCGTGGTTGCCGCTTGCCCCGCCGCCGGCTGCGTCTGATCTTCCGCGGCCGCTACAGACGACAGCATCATGCCGATGGCGATAATGCCCATCAGGCCGATTCCTGTTTTATGCATAAAACCTCCACGTGTTTTGATTATCCGTTTCTCAAAGTATTGATTGATAATAGCCGGTTAAAATTACCTTGAGAACAGGAACTACACCAACTATACCAAATGCCGGCGATTTTTAGCGCCCTTCCGGCATTTTTTCACCCCTGTATCCTGCGGCCACGGGCCTGTGCTGCTGCACAGGCAAACGTTTTCGTTTATACTGCGCGCAATTTTTATCACCTCAGGGGAAAGCGGATGTTAATCATTGGAACGGCGTTACGTCCCGGCGCCACGCGCGTCATGTTGCTCGGCAGCGGTGAACTGGGCAAAGAAGTGGCGATAGAATGTCAACGGCTGGGCGTGGAGGTGATTGCCGTCGATCGTTATGCGAACGCCCCGGCGATGCATGTCGCCCATCGCGCGCACGTCGTCAATATGCTGGACGGCGTTGCGCTCAGGGCGGTGATTGAACTGGAACGGCCCGATTTTATCGTGCCGGAAATCGAAGCCATCGCCACCGATATGCTGGTGACCCTTGAACAGCAGGGCCACCATGTCGTGCCCTGCGCCCAGGCCACGCGCTTGACCATGAATCGCGAGGGTATTCGCCGCCTGGCGGCCGAAACGCTGGGCCTGCCCACCTCGGCCTACCGTTTTGCCGCCGACCGCGCCGAACTGGACCAGGCGGTGGCGGCAATCGGTTATCCGCTGATTATCAAACCCGTGATGAGCTCGTCGGGCAAAGGCCAGAGCCTGGTGCGCGACGCCGCCGGCCTGGACGCGGCCTGGTCCTATGCGCAGCAGGGCGGCCGCGCGGGCGGCGGCAAGGTGATTGTCGAAGGCCTGGTCGCCTTTGATTTTGAAATTACCCTGTTGACCGTCAGCGCCGTCGACGGCATCCATTTTTGCGATGCCATCGGCCATCGCCAGGAGGATGGCGATTACCGCGAATCCTGGCAGCCGCAGCGCATGAGCACGCTGGCGCTTGAGCGGGCGCGGGATATCGCGCAACGGGTGGTGACCGCCCTTGGCGGCCGGGGACTCTTCGGCGTCGAACTGTTCGTGCGCGGCGACGAGGTGATTTTCAGCGAGGTATCGCCGCGACCGCATGATACCGGCATGGTCACCCTGATCTCGCAGGATCTTTCCGAGTTCGCCCTGCATGTGCGCGCCTTCCTCGGCCTGCCGGTCGGCGCCATACGCCAGTACGGTCCGGCGGCGTCGGCGGTTATCCTGCCGGAACTGGACAGTAGCGATGTGCGGTTCAGCGGCCTGGAGCGGGCGCTGAAGGCGCAAACGCAAATCCGACTGTTCGGCAAACCCGACATCAGCGGCAAACGCCGGCTGGGCGTGGCCCTGGCCATGGCGGATACGGTGGAAGACGCGGTAAAAGAGGCCAAGGCCTGCGCGGCGGCGGTTAAGGTCAGCGGCTGACGCGCCTGGCCGGAGCCAAAAAAAAGCTCCTCTTGCGGAGGAGCCCGGATTGCCCACCAACGAGCACATGAGTTTGAGGCGGGTGTGATGGGCAAAGCGTCAAGCGTCGCGCGCCAGGTATGGCGCGTCGGCTTACAGCTTGGCGCCGGCTACCGCTTCTTTCGCCAGTTCGGTGATGCGCGCATAGTCGCCCGCTTCCAGCGCGTCGTTCGGCACCAGCCATGAGCCACCGATGCACAGCACGCTTTTCAGCGCCAGGTAATCGCGGTAGTTTTTCGGCGAAATGCCGCCGGTTGGGCAAAAACGCACCTGGGAGAACGGGCCGGCAATGGCTTGCAACGCCTTGACGCCGCCGTTGGCCTCGGCCGGGAAAAATTTAAATTCGCGCAGGCCGTAATCCATGCCGAGCATCAGTTCGGATACGGTGGCGATGCCCGGGATGAGCGGAATGGTGCCGGCGACGGCCGCTTTCAGCAACGGCTCGGTCAGGCCGGGGCTGATGGCGAATTGCGCGCCGGCGGCGGTCACTTCCGCCAGTTGCTCAATGTTGGTCACGGTACCCGCGCCGACAATAGCCTCGGGAACTTCTTTGGCGATGGCGCGGATGGCGTCCATTGCGCAGGGGGTGCGCAACGTGACTTCCAGTACGCGCACCCCGCCGGCGACCAGCGCCTTGGCCAAAGGAACCGCGTGTTCCAGTTTATTGATTACGATAACGGGTACTACCGGGCCTGAGGTCAGGATGGTTTCCGCGCTGGTTTTCCAATTCTTCATGACTGTATGTCTCCGTGTAAACATCATCACCCGGCGTTCATGCCCTGTACGCGTAAACACCGGGTTAAAAATTACCGGTGCGGGACATGTCCGGCACCGGTGGGGAATACCCTGCTATTCGAACTCGTTCCAGGAGCGGCCGTCACGGGTTATCATGGCAACCGAGGCCACCGGCCCCCAGGTGCCCGCCTGGTATGGCTTGGGAGATTCATTGTCGGATGCCCAGGCTTCCATAATCGAATCCACCCAGGTCCAGGCCTGTTCCACCTCGTCGCGGCGCACGAACAGCGCCTGGATGCCGCGCATGGTTTCCAGCAGCAGCCGTTCGTAGGCATCGGCCAGATGTTCATGGCTAAAGGTTTCGCTGAAACTCAAATCCAGCTTGGTGGTTTGCAGGCGATGTTTATGATCAAGGCCGGGCACTTTATTGAGTATCTCGATATCCATGCCTTCGTCAGGCTGCAGGCGGATGGTCAGCTTATTCTGCGGCAATACCTGATAGGAGTCGCGGAACAAATTAAGCGCCGGATTCTTGAAATACACCACCACTTCGGAACTTTTTGTCGGTAAACGCTTGCCGGTGCGCAGGTAAAAAGGCACGCCCGCCCAGCGCCAGTTGTCGATATCCACCCGAATGGAAACAAAGGTTTCGGTATGGCTCGATTTATTGGCGCCCTCTTCCTCCAGGTAGCCGGGGACTTTCTTGCCCTGAACAAAGCCGGCGGTATACTGCCCGCGCACCGTGGTGTCACGCACATTGGTATGGTTGATAGGCCGCAGCGCCCGCAGTACCTTCACCTTTTCATCACGGATGCGGTCGGTGGTCAGATCGGATGGGGGCGACATGGCGATAATGCTGAGGATTTGCAGCAAATGGCTTTGGATCATATCGCGCATCTGGCCTGCTTTATCAAAATACCCCCAGCGCCCTTCGATACCCACCTCTTCCGCGACGGTGATCTGGACGTGATCGATGGTGCGATTATCCCAGTTGGTGGCGAACAGCGAATTGGCGAAACGCAGCGCCAGCAGGTTGAGCACCGTTTCTTTACCCAGATAATGATCGATACGGTACACCTGGCACTCTTTAAAATATTCCGCCACCTGATCGTTTATCACCCGGGAGGAAGCCAGATCGGTTCCCAGCGGTTTTTCCATGACCACCCTGCTCGGCTCTTTATTCAGGCCGGCCTGGCCCAGGCCCTGGCAGATGGCGCCGAACGTGTTGGGCGGCATGGCGAAATAGTTAATGGTTACCCGTGATTCCTGATCGAGTTTTTCCCCCAACCGAGTGAAGTGCTTGGACTCGTTAACGTCGAGGTTGCAGAAATCCAGGCGTCCGCTGAGCGTTTTCCAAAGCTTCTCGTCGATGGTTTCCTTCATAAAGGTTTCCAGCGCTTCGCGCACCACCTTGGTATAGGCTTTCACGTCCCAGTCAGCGCGGCCGACACCGATAATGCGCGTCTCCGGATGAATGGAACCGGCTTTCTCCAGCTGATACAGCGAGGGCAACAGCTTGCGTCGCGCCAGATCGCCTTTGGTGCCGAAAATCACCAGATCGCATGCCTGGGCTATGGATGTTAACGCCATGTTCCTCTCCTCGTACAGGATGTTTGTAATTTTATTACATATTAAAAGGTTTTATTTTGATGCCGGCCAAAAAATTGCCAGAAAAACCGCGTGACAACGCTATTTTTTACCAAAAACCACCCTATGCCCTCTTTGAAAATGTAATTTAAAAACATTTTTGTCAATACATTACATTTCTGAAAGTTAGACACGGCTCATAGTCTGGCAAAAAACCCGCCATTCCAGTCAGATTAACTGCCTTTGCGGCGCGCGTCGTAGTATATTTCATCATATCGGTAATGATTTCTCCTTTGTGTGAAATCGGTGAAATCCATGAGCTATTAACTTATGAACATGCTGGAAAAAATTAACAGCCATATGGAATTGCTGAGTAAGTCCGAGCGTAAAGTGGCGGACGTGATCCTGGCCTCGCCACAGACCGCCATCCACGCCAGCATTGCCAAACTCGCCAGGATGGCCGACGTCAGCGAACCCACCGTCAACCGTTTTTGCCGCCGCCTGGATACCAAGGGCTATCCTGATTTTAAATTACATCTCGCCCAGAGTCTGGCTAATGGTACACCTTATGTAAACCGTAATGTGGATGAGAACGACGGCGTCGATTCCTATACTGTAAAAATTTTTGAATCCACCATGGCCGGTCTGGAGCAGGTCAAGACCCGCCTGGACATCCTCGCCATCAACCGGGCGGTGGATTTGCTGACCCAGGCGAAAAAGATTTCCTTCTTTGGCCTGGGCGCTTCCGCGGCGGTGGCCCACGACGCGATGAACAAATTTTTCCGCTTCAACATCCCCATTGTCTATTCCGAGGACATCGTCATGCAGCGCATGAGCTGCATGAATTCCAGCGAAGGCGACGTGGTGGTGCTGATTTCCCATACCGGCCGGACTAAAATGCTGGTGGACCTGGCGCGTCTGGCGCGGGAGAATGACGCTACCGTTATCGCCATCACCTCCCAGTACTCGCCGCTGGCCCAGGAAGCTTCGCTGACGCTGGTCCTGGATGTGCCGGAGGATACCGATGTGTTTATGCCCATGATATCGCGTATCGCCCAGTTAACCCTGATTGATGTCCTGGCCACCGGCTTCACCCTGCGCCGGGGCGCAAAATTCAGGGATAACCTGAAGCGGGTGAAGGAAGCATTACGGGAATCGCGCTTTGATAAAGCCGATTCAGCAGCGTATAAATTTGATTAATATCGTAAGATATGAACAATAACCCCTCATGACGTCCCTGCGCAGCGGGGCGTAACAAAGATGGGGAACGATTTAACACAGCCGGACTGGCGGATACGGGCGGCCTTGTTTCACCGCTGCCTGATATTACCGCCGGTACCGATGTTTTCGCTACACCAATAATGCCCAAGTCAACGGAGTTATCCATGTCCAGACGGCTCAGAAGAACCAAGATTGTAACCACCCTGGGGCCAGCCACCGACCGCGACAATAATCTGGAAAAGATCATTGCCGCAGGCGCCAATGTGGTTCGCCTTAATTTCTCACATGGCACGGCCGAAGATCATTTTAATCGGGCCAATAAAGTACGTGAAATTGCCGCCAAGCTGGGACGGCACGTGGCGATACTCGGCGATCTGCAGGGGCCAAAAATACGCGTGTCGACATTCAGGGAAGGCAAAGTGTTCCTGAGCGTGGGCGATAAATTTCTCCTTGACGCCAACCTGGGCGTCGGCGAAGGCGACAGGGAAAGCGTCGGCATCGATTATAAAGGCCTGCCCGGCGATGTGGTGCCCGGCGATGTCCTGCTGCTCGACGATGGCCGGGTACAGCTGAAGGTGCGTGAAGTCCAGGGTATGAAGGTCTTTACCGAGGTAACCGTAGGCGGACCCTTATCCAACAACAAGGGCATCAATAAAATGGGCGGCGGGCTCTCGGCGCCGGCGCTTACCGAAAAAGACAAGGCCGACATCATCACCGCCGCCAAAATCGGCGTGGATTACCTGGCGGTGTCCTTCCCGCGCACCGGCGAGGATCTTAACTATGCGCGCCGCCTGGCACGCGACGCCGGCTGCAATGCCAAGATAGTCTCCAAGGTGGAACGGGCCGAAGCGGTGGCCAGCGACGAAGCCATGGACGATATTATCCTGGCCTCGGACGTGGTCATGGTGGCCCGTGGCGACCTGGGAGTCGAGATCGGCGATCCCGAACTGGTCGGCATCCAGAAAAAGCTCATCCGGCGCGCGCGCAAGCTTAACCGCGCGGTGATAACAGCCACCCAGATGATGGAATCAATGATAACCAACCCGATGCCGACCCGCGCCGAAGTGATGGACGTGGCCAACGCGGTGCTGGACGGCACCGATGCGGTAATGCTGTCCGCCGAAACCGCGGCCGGCCAGTATCCGGCGGAAACGGTGGCGGCCATGGCGCGGGTTTGCCTGGGCGCGGAAAAAATCCCCAGCATCAATGTGTCTAAACATCGCCTGGACGTGCAGTTTGACAATATTGAAGAAGCCATCGCCATGTCCAGCATGTACGCGGCCAATCATCTCAAAGGCGTCAGCGCCATTATCACCATGACCGAATCCGGCCGCACGCCCCTGATGATGTCGCGCATCAGCTCCGGCCTGCCGATTTTTGCCCTGTCGCGGCATGAGCATACGCTTAACCTTACCGCGCTCTATCGCGGCGTCACGCCGGTCTACTTCGACAGCGACGGCGACGGCGTGGCCGCGGCTACCCATGCCGCCAACCTGCTGCGGGATAAAGGGTTCCTGATGTCGGGCGATTTGGTGATTATCACCCAGGGCGATGTCATGAGCATGGTGGGCACCACCAACACCAGCCGCATCCTGCTGGTGGAGTAATACCAGCCGCCCCATGGCATGCTATGCCCGCCAACGCCGGGCTCAAAGCAGGCGTGTTTAAGGGAGAGCGTGCCTATGGGGTCTTTTTTCTTGCCTGTTCTGGGCAATTAACGCTTATAGGGATCTTTATCGCCGGGCTTGCGCGTTTTCAGCAGTTTCAGGATCCAGGTATATTGCTCCGGATTCGGCCCCACCAGGTTTTCCACTTCCTCGTTCATCCGCCGGGCAATATAGCGATCGTCCTGGCCCGCAATATCGTCCATGGGCGGACGCACATAAATATCCAGCCGGCTGGTCTTGCTGTTATAGACGGGAAACAACGGGATCACCGCCGCCCGGCAGATTTTCATCAACCGGCCGATTGCCGGCAGCGTCGCCTTATAGGTGGCGAAAAAATCCACAAACTCGCTATGGTCCGGCCCATGGTCCTGATCCGGCAGATAATATCCCCACCATCCCTGCCGCACCGAGCTGACAAAAGGCTTAACGCCGTCGTTGCGCGCATGCAGGCGTCCGCCGAACCGGCGGCGCACCCGGTTCCACATATAGTCCACCAGCTCGTTGCGCTGGTTATGGAACATGCCCGCGACCTTCTGGCCGCGCGCCGACATCAGCATGGCCGGCACGTCCACCGCCCAGCCGTGCGGCACCAGGAAAATAATGTTGCGCTCCTGCGCCGCAGCCTGCCCGATAATCTCCTCGCCATGCCATTGTACCCGGCTTAATAACCGCTCAGGATTACGGCACGCCAGCTCGGCCATCAGCACCGTCGACTGCGGGACGGTGGCAAACATATCATCGATGATTTTTTCCCGCGCCGGCACGCTCAGCCCAGGCAGGCAATACAGCAGATTAGCCCTGGCGCGATGGCGCGCGCCCTTGGCGAGTTTACCCACCAAACGGCCAACCGCGCCCAACACCGGGTCGCGCAAACGCGGCGGGATAAAGGTGGCGCCGGCGATTAAACCAATGCCGCACCAGACTCCCCAATAGCGGGGATGATAAAATTCGCGTTTAAATGTTGGAATAAATTCAACGGCGGTGATTTTGTTATCGTTTTCCATGCAATTCTCTTTGCTGTCAATTGCCCAGGCGGTTGAAGCCCCGTACTGTCAATCGATTAGGCGGGCTCTATGTCCCTTCTTGGCGTAATGTTGTGATAATCATAAACATAAAACGGCAGCCGATCATCCATCGGCTGCCGTTAAGATAACACATCAGTTGAATTGAAGCTGCGGCATGGCCTCCCTGACCTGCGCCAGGTAATCCAGGCGCTCCTGGCCGCTCAGCCCTTCGGTGCGCGGCAGCTTGGCGGTCAGCGGATTGACCGCCTGCTGGTTGACCCAGATTTCATAATGCAGATGCGGCCCGGTTGAACGCCCGGTATTGCCCGACAGCGCAATGCGATCGCCACGCTTCACCTTTTGGCCCGGCTTCACCAGCAATTTCTTTAAATGCATGTAGCGGGTGGTGTATTGCCGCCCGTGACGTATGGCCACGTAGTTGCCGGCGCCGTCGCCGTTTTTGCTCACAATCACCTCGCCGTCCCCCACCGCCAGCACCGGGGTGCCCGTCGGCATGGCGAAATCCACGCCGCGATGCGGGGCGATGCGTCCGGTAACCGGGTTCAGGCGCCGGGGATTGAAGTTGGATGACACGCGGAACTGCTTCACGGTGGGAAAACGCATGAAGCCGCGCGCCAGGCCGGCGCCGTCGTTGTTGTAGAACTTGCCGTCCTCGGCGCGGAAAGAATAATAATCCTTACCGCCGGTGTTGATGCGCACGGCCACCAGCTCGCTTTGTTCGCTGCGCCCCTCGAGCATTTCCCTGGAGGTCAGCACGGCGAATTTATCGCCTTTTTGCAGTTTACGAAAATCGAGCTGCCACTGCATGGCCTTGATGACCGCGCTGACTTCCGCGTTGGACAACCCCGACGCGCGCGCGCTGTTGACAAAACTGCCGTTGAGCTGCCCGGTCAGGGCCGCATTTTGCCACTCGCCGACCTGGTTGGCCACGCTGAGCTTAAAACCGCCGTCAATACGGTCGTAGGTGCGGGTTTCCCGGCGCGACATTTCCCAGGTCAGGCGCTGCAGTTCACCGTCCTCATTCAATGTCCAGGAAATCTGCTGGCCGATCTTCAGATTACGCAGGTCGGGAAACTGCTGGGCCAACTGGCCGACGTCGGACATGTCGATGCCATACTGCGTCAGTATGCTGCCCAGGGTATCGCCGGTCGACACCACATATTCATGAACGCCCTTTTCATCCTCCATTTTATCATCCAGCTCATCTTCCGGCGGGACATCGTCGTCGTTATCGGCGGCGCTTTGATCGATAGGCTCGCTGGCCTCGGGAACAAGCACGCGGGCCGGCGTGTTTACCGCCACAGAGGATCGGCTGACGGGCGATTCCATGACCGGGGAATAGACGTATGGCCGCCATACCGCCACGGCCAGGGTAATCACGGTCAACGACCCCAGCATGACGCGGTGGGGCCGGGGCAGATTATTATACGCCAGCGTGATTGAGCGAAGTATCTGCTGCACTTATTACTATCCTTATAAGTTCTTCTCCAGGCAGCTCACGTACTGGTTCGTCAATTGCAGCAGGAAGTCGACATAACTTGCCTTGCCCAATGCGATACCGGTCCCCAGCGGGTCGAGGGTGCCGATGCGCACGTTCGTCCCCTGGGCTACAGCGTTGATAACGGCTGGCCTGAATTGTGGCTCAGCAAAAATGCACGCGGCTTTTTGCTCAACCAACTGTGTTCGAATATGGTGTAACGCCTGGGCGCCCGGTTGAATTTCGGGATTAACGGTGAAATACCCCAGTGGGGCGAGGCCATAATGTTTTTCGAAATAGCCATAGGCATCGTGAAACACGAAATACCCTTTTCCGCTTACCGGCGCTAGCATTGTAGCGATATTTTTGTCATTTTTTGTCAAGGCTGCGGTGAAAAACAGTAGATTCGCATCCAATTGCGATTTTTTTTCGGGCATCAGCCGCAATAATTGGTCATGGATGGCGAAAGCGGCCTGTTTGGCGATCTCCGGCGACATCCACAGGTGCATATTATATTCGCCGTGATGATGGTCGTCCGCGTGCGCCGGATCCGAAGGTTCGTCATGATCCCCCCCTTTCATCAGCAGCGGCCGGATGGACGGCAGCGCCGACAGCATCAGGTTTTTGTCCGCCGGCAACGCCGCCACCGGCTTGGTCAGGAAGGCTTCCATTTCCGGGCCGATCCAGATAACCAGGGTGGCGCCCTGAATACGTTTGATGTCGGAGGGACGCAGCGCATAATCATGGGGCGACGCGCCGTCGGGCAGCAGCACCTCGGTGGGCATGACGCCGTCGCCGATGGCGGAGGCGATAAATCCCAGCGGCCGGATGGACGCGACGATATTCGCCCAGGCGGGGCCGCTGGTCAGGGCCAACGCGACGACACCGGCCAACAGCCGGCGTAGGGATTTTTTACTGCGGGGATTCATGGCGATAATTCTCTTCGGCAACGGTTTGGCGTGTGATATTATAACATTTTGACCGTTTCGCAACTGTAATTCACATGGCCAATCTGGTAACTCTCGAGAGTATTTCCGTCTCCTTCGGGCAAAAACACGTCTTAAGTCATATTTCATTTGCGCTGAGCGCCGGGCGCATCCTCACCTTGATGGGGCCGAACGGCGCCGGAAAATCCACGCTGGTGCGGGTGGTGCTCGGCCTTATCGCGCCCACGTCGGGCAGCCTGTCGCGTGATCCCAGGCTGCGCATCGGCTACGTGCCGCAAAAAATCCATCTTGACGTCACCCTGCCGCTGACGGTCGGCCGCTTTATGCGGCTGCGGCCGGGCGTCGGTAAAGACGAGGTCCTGCCCGCGCTGGCGCAGGTCCAGGCCGCCCATTTACTGCAACAGCCGATGCAGAAATTGTCCGGCGGGGAGATGCAACGGGTGCTGCTGGCCCGCGCGCTGCTCAATAAACCGCAGTTGCTGGTGTTGGATGAACCTACCCAGGGCGTGGATGTGAGCGGCCAGGTGGCGTTATACGATCTGATCGACCAAATCCGCCACCAGCTTGGCTGCGGGGTGCTGATGGTCTCCCATGATTTGCATCTGGTGATGGCAAAAACCGATGAGGTCTTGTGCCTGAACCAGCATATTTGCTGTTCCGGCACGCCGGAAACGGTCTCCGCCCATCCGGAATTTATCGCCATGTTCGGTTACCATGGGGTTGAACAGTTGGCTATATACCGCCATCACCATAACCATGCCCACGATCTGCAGGGCCAGGTGGTGCATCGGCATCAGGATGGGGCGTTATGATTGAGCTGCTGCTGCCCGGCTGGCTGGCCGGCGTGCTGCTGGCCATGGCGGCCGGCCCGCTGGGGTCGTTTGTCGTCTGGCGCAAGATGTCCTATTTTGGCGATACCCTTGCCCATGCGTCGCTGCTCGGCGTCGCCTTCGGCCTGCTGCTGAATATCAACCCCTTTTACGCCGTTATCGCAGTGACCCTGGTGCTGGCACTGATGCTGGTATGGCTGGAGCGCTATCCGCAACTGGCCATCGACACCGTGCTGGGCATCATGGCCCACAGCGCCCTGTCGCTGGGACTGGTGGTGGTGAGCCTGATGTCGAACGTGCGGGTGGACCTGATGGCCTATCTGTTCGGCGATCTGCTGTCGGTCACCCTGGGCGATATTTTACTGATTGCCGCCGGCGTGGCGGTGGTGCTGACGCTTCTGGCCTGGCAATGGCGGGCGCTGCTGTCGGTGACCGTGAGTCCCGAACTGGCTCATGTGGACGGAATCTCCCTGCCGCGGGTCAAACTGTTGCTGATGCTGGTCACCGCCCTGACCATCGGACTGGCGATGAAGTTCGTCGGCGCGCTGATCATTACCTCGCTGCTGATCATCCCGGCCGCGGCCGCGCGCCGTTTTTCGCGCACACCGGAGCAGATGGCGTTGTTGGCTGTGGTTGCGGGGATTATTGCCGTGACCGGCGGCTTGAGCTTATCGGCCTGGTATGACACGCCGGCGGGGCCGTCGGTGGTGCTGTGCGCGTCGGTGCTGTTTGGGTTGAGTTTGTTTAATCGGCAACGGGTGTAGCGCCAACGGGTGTGGGGCCGTTTGCGGTGGCATGCGAGTGCCATGCGGGCTTGCATGGGTGCGCATTTCGGGATTGCATGGGTGCGCATTTCGGGCTTGCATGTAGGTATTGTGAGGGTTTCGCTTGCCATGCGTGGCGCGTTTTTATGCCGCACCGTGCGGGCAATCGACCCAGGGCCGGCAGTCGCCCCGGCCCTGGGGACCCGTGCTACCGGCAGATCGTCCGCCGCTGTGCGGTGCCCTCCTCCACTTATTCCGCCTTTCGCACCGCTCAGGACGCGCTCCAGGCGCGGCCTTCACTCTCGCCGCATCCCTGCGGCTCGCACGGGCGGTATAAGCCTCGTCGGCGGACTTGATGCCGGCCCAAGGTCAAGGTCAAGGTCAAGGTCAAGGTCAGTACCAAGGTCAAAAAACAGTATCTGGATGTACAACTGCGAAAAAAGTCCGTTGTTGTTGCTTAACGATAGGAGATACTTGTGATTATTGCTCAGATCTCAGACATTCATGCCACCCCCGATAATGGTAACTTGTCCAGGCTTGACCGCGCCATGAGATGGCTAGATCTCATGGCACCGGATGGGCTGGTCCTCACCGGCGATTTGATTGATGATGACTGGTTCGACGGCTACAAAGCAATAGCGGCTCGTCTGGGTAAGAGATCCTATCCTGCGTTTATCCTGCCGGGTAATTCCGATAACGGTGAAATGATGCGCTCCATTTTCGGCTGTAATTATTGGGCCGACGGCCCTTCGGGAGCCTTGCATTTTATGGCGGATATCGGTGATATTCGCCTCGTTGGGCTTGATTCCACGGTTAAGGGAACTTCCGCCGGTGAAGTGATTGAACATCTTCCTTGGCTGGAGAAAACGTTGTCCACTCAAGGCCCGGCAACATCAATACTGTTTCTACACCATCATGTAATCCGAAGCGGCATCCTTGCCATGGACCACATTATGTGTCGCGAATCTGTGAAATTGGGTGAATTTTTACGAAAACATCCGCGACGACCCATCGCCATAGCGACCGGACATGTTCATCGACCTGTCGCGGGCGCCCTGGCGGGAATACCCGCTTACATCTGCGGATCCATTTGCCCCGCAAATCCTCTGTGGTTTGGCGCGGACACCGTCCCGCCTGCCAATGACCCGCCCGCGCTTATGATCCATCGCTGGGTAAACGGTTCGCTGGTTAGCCACCATATTTCCGTTTGAGCCTGCGAATTGGGTGCATCTGCTTTCATTTTGCGTGCTGACGAACATAGCTGATTCCATGCGATATGCGTCACTATCCGTACCAAGCAGCCCGGTGATTGCATATATCCTGGGATCTTACGAAATCATTTTACTAATTGCCTAGGAAACCGGCGGTCTAATAATAAGTATGGTTTTGCCATTGACCTGGGTATTGACGCTAAACCGGCCATTATCTTTTTGACGGTAGGGTTCATAACCGGGAGAAATTGCCAAGATGCGGGGAAGGCGACAGGACACGCCAAGAGCACATCCCCTGCCGGTTATTGGACTGAGAACAGTAGTCGCCACGCAGCGGCAGCAAGATACCGGGCAGGTCTACCGCTCGCCGCTGCTACTGGTAAAAATCCCCCTATTCTGAAATAAGATCCATTTCATAAATAAACAGACCGTCTGGCTGTTGTATAAAAAAAGGGGTAATAATACAGTACTCATCACTATTAGTTTAATCTCTCATTAAACTAATAGTTCCACATTGCTTATCAGCTGACCCTTTTTAGCGGTAACAGTGACAGATTGGCCGGTAAAAAAACCGTATTCATGCAGCCATTGACCTTTAATATGCAACGCAGGCGGCGCGTTGCGTTTACCGCCATTTGGCACGTAACCCACAGTATAAAAATGGCTATCAACTTTTGCTTGGGATGAGACGGGTTCTGACTTACAATTCTGTTTAGCCATGGTAACTACCTTTTATAGTCGCTGATGGTGAGCGGTGGTAAGGAGCTGTCACTCTTTATCACCGCGTTATTACTTAGAATATTTACTATTCAATTCATTATATTAATGCAAATAACAGTAGTACAAATTATTTGATACATATATTTTAAATCATCATAATTCTATAGAAAGACTCACTTATAATTAAGCAATGAAATATTAATTTTATATGCCAACCCATTTTATATACCCGCTATCTGTTCACCTAAATTCAGTAGGTTTATACTGGATAAGTCACCAGTGAATGAACGAAATGTCGACAGAAAACACTAAAAAATCAGTTTAGTTTTATTATGTTATTCGCGTAGGCAACGTTTATAAAATCGACATCTCTCTCAATATACTTTTAGTTGCTGTGAATGCGAAGTATTTGTTGACATATTTTAAAGCTAACATAATTATAATAATCAATCAAAATACCCTGCGATAATTATCACTATCATGGCCGTATTGCTATAGTATATGAGCAGTTATACATACCCGCCAATGATGCGATTATACATTCATTCATTTCACTATTTACAATGTTAATTTCGCCAGCGCGTAGCACTAAATTGCCTCTTCAGGCCACGCCGTTTATTTCAAACTTGCTTTTGACCTTGAACATCTTTTTGACTTTGAGTTTTTTTGAACTTGCTTTTGACGTTGACCATGGACCGGCATCAAGCGCGCTGACGGCACGGTTGACGCCCGGACGAGCCGCAGGGATGCGGCGAGAGCCAAGGCCCGCGCCAGGAGCGCGTGCCGTGCGGTCCATGGGGCGTGAGCCGGGACGGAAGGCAACGCGCAGCGGCGCGCGATCTGCCGGAAGCCCGGGTGTCGAGAGGGCCGGGGCGACTGCCGGCCCTTCGTCGATTGCCCCGCACGGTGCGGCATAATACACCACTGCACATGGCAAGCGAAACCTTCCCAAGCGCCGACCCAGCACCCACGCCCGGCAAGCGAAACCCGCCCAAGCGCCGACCCAGCACCCACGCCCGGCAAGCGAAACCCGCCCAAGCGCCGACCCAGCACCCACGCCCGGCCGCGACCGACCGTCGCTAAATTTCCCCGCGCACTATACCAAAATGCTTATATGCAAACGCGGTCGCAATCCTGCCCCGCGGCGTGCGCTGGATAAATCCCTGCTGGATCAGATACGGCTCAATCACATCCTCGATGGTTTCGCGCTCTTCACCGATTGCCGCCGCCAGGTTATCCAGCCCGACCGGGCCGCCGACAAATTTATCGATAATCGCCAGCAGCAGCTTGCGATCCATAAAGTCAAAGCCTTCGGTATCGACATTAAGCAGGTTCAGCGCGTTGACCGCCACATCGTCGGTGATATTGCCCTGGGCGCGGACCTCGGCAAAATCCCTGACCCGGCGCAGCAGGCGATTGGCGATCCGCGGCGTGCCGCGGGCGCGTTTGGCGATTTCATGGGAACCGGATTCGGTGATGCTCAACTCCAGGCATTGGGCGCTGCGTTTAACGATATGCTGTAAATCCGCCACCTGGTAAAACTCCAGGCGCTGGACGATACCGAAACGATCGCGCAACGGCGAGGTGAGTGAACCGGCACGGGTGGTGGCGCCCACCAGGGTAAAGGGCGGCAGTTCGATTTTAATCGAGCGCGCCGCCGGTCCGTCGCCTATCATGATATCCAGTTGGTAATCTTCCATCGCCGGGTAGAGCACTTCCTCCACCACCGGCGACAGGCGGTGGATTTCATCGATAAACAGCACGTCGTGCGGCTCAAGATTGGTCAGCATCGCCGCCAGATCGCCCGGTTTTTCCAGTACCGGCCCGGAGGTGGTGCGCAGGTTAACGCCCATCTCGTTGGCGACGATATGCGCCAGGGTGGTTTTCCCAAGCCCCGGCGGACCGAAAATCAGCAGGTGATCGAGCGCGTCGCCGCGCATCTTGGCCGCCTGGATAAAGATTTCCATTTGCTCGCGCACGTGGGGCTGGCCGATATAATCTTCCAGGGTTTTCGGCCGGATCGCCCGGTCGATCACCTCTTCCTCAATCACCACGCCGGCGGAAATCAAACGGTCTGCTTCAATCATCCTCTACCTCACAGCGCGGCGCGCAGGGCGTCGCGGATCATCGATTCACAATCGGCATCCGGCCTGGCCACTTTACTGACCATACGGCTGGCCTCCTGAGGCTTATAACCCAGGGAAACCAATGCCGCAACCGCTTCCGCTTCCGGATCGGTATCCGGCTTGCCGCTGGCCGGCGCGGTAAGAGGCATATCATTGCCGCCGCCGAGGGCAAACAGTTCGCCGTTCATGCCCTTGAAGCGGTCTTTCATTTCCACCACCAGGCGTTCGGCGGTTTTGGTGCCGACGCCCGGGAGTTTAACCAGCGCGCTGATTTCCTGGCGCTCAACGGTATTGACAAACTGCTGAGCCGACATGCCGGAAAGGATGGCCAGCGCCAGTTTGGGGCCAACGCCGTTCACTTTGATAAGCTCGCGAAACAGCGCGCGCTCCTGTTTATTGGTAAAGCCGAACAGCAGTTGGGCATCTTCGCGCACGATAAAATGGGTATAGATGATCGCTTCCACGCCGGTTTCGGGCAGCGCATAAAAACAGGTCATGGGCATATGGATTTCATAACCTACGCCATGGATCTCAAGCAGCACCAGCGGCGGTTGTTTCTCCAGAATGATGCCTCTAAGACGTCCGATCACAGTAACCTTCCTTTCAAAGCTTATTTATCATATGGCGATGGAGTGTTTATAACATAATAAAGGCTGGATGAATATCCAGCCGGGTTCGGGCGTGCGGGCGTAATCGACACGAGGATAAAGGCGGCGCTACCCCAGGCGGCCTCTGGAAAGATTAAGCCGGCTGTTGCCTAAGCGCAGCGCGTTCTGGTTGACATGGCAGTGGGTAATGGCAATCGCCAGGGCATCGGCGGCATCCGCCTGGGGACTGGCGGACAGCTTGAGCAACACCCGCACCATATGCTGCACCTGGGTTTTTTCCGCCGAACCGGTGCCGACCACCGTTTGTTTGACCTGGCGCGCGGCGTATTCAAACACCGGCAGCGCATGGTTCATCGCCGCGACGATGGCGACGCCGCGCGCCTGGCCGAGTTTAAGCGCCGAATCGGCGTTTTTCGCCATAAACACCTGTTCTATGGCGAAAAAATCCGGTTGGAACTGGGTGATGATTTCGCTGACGCCGGCATAGATAAGCTTCAGCCGGG
The DNA here is from genome assembly GCF_036398755.1 of Acerihabitans sp. Classification (NCBI taxonomy): domain Bacteria; kingdom Pseudomonadati; phylum Pseudomonadota; class Gammaproteobacteria; order Enterobacterales; family Pectobacteriaceae; genus Acerihabitans; species Acerihabitans sp. The sequence continues at coordinate 26,366 of NZ_DASWOM010000036.1, forward strand.
TGGGCAGGTCATCCACCTTGGTGCGGATACACCCGCTGCCAAGGTAGGTGAGCACTCGTCCCTGCTGGCGCACAATGCCGTAGCCGGTGATGCGGGAGCCGGGATCGATACCGAGGATAATGGTCATCTCCGGGCGCCGCCCAGGCCGCCGTCATACCGCAAGTCCGTCACAGCGTTGCCGCCACCTCATCGGAGATCTCGCCGTTATGGTAGACTTCCTGGACGTCGTCGGAATCTTCCAGCAGGTCAATCAGCCTGAGCAGCTTGGGCGCGGTTTCCTCGTCCAGGTCGGCCTTGGTGGCGGGTATCAACCCCACCTCGGAGGAATCGGCGTGTAATCCGGCGGCTTCGAGGGCGTCCTTGACCCGGCCGAAATCTTCCGGCGAGGTGTACACATCGATAGCCCCGTCGTCATAGGTCACCACATCTTCCGCGCCGGCGTCCAGCGCCGCGTCCATCACCTGATCCTCCGTCAGGCCCGGAGCATAGGAAATCACCCCTTTTTTGGTAAACAGGTAGGAGACCGAGCCGTCGGTGCCCAGGTTGCCGCCGGTTTTGGTAAAGGCGTGGCGCACTTCGGCCACGGTGCGATTGCGATTGTCGCTCAGACACTCCACCATCACCGCCGTGCCGCCGGGGCCGTATCCTTCATACACAATGGTTTCCATTTGCGTATCGTCTTCGCCGCCGACGCCGCGCGCAATGGCGCGGTTTAGCGTGTCGCGCGTCATGTTGTTCGCCAGCGCCTTGTCCACCGCTGCGCGCAGGCGCGGATTGGACCCCACGTCGCCGCCGCCCAGACGCGCGGCGGTCACCAGCTCGCGAATGATTTTGGTGAAAATCTTGCCACGTTTACTGTCCTGGGCCGCTTTACGATGCTTGGTATTGGCCCACTTGCTATGACCTGCCATAACTCTCTCCGAAATAAGCCTTCTCAGGCCGGATAAATAACAAATTCTTCAATCGCCTGCCGATTGCTCCAGGATTTGGTCAACAAGGCCGCCCCGGCGGCCGGCAGCCAGCGGTAAGCCAGATGTTCGCTGATTGCGGGTACCCGCTCAGAGGGTAACGTTAAACTGAACCAATATTCTGTATTGCGCGTCACTCCCGGCGCATATCGGTGGCGTAAATGACTGAAAATTTCAAATTCGATACAACGTTCGCAGTCCCGCAGTGGCAGACGCTCTGCGTCGATATCGATGCCGGTTTCTTCCATGACCTCGCGCCTGGCGGCGGCGGCCGGGGATTCGTCTCCTTCCAGGCTGCCGGTCACCGACTGCCAGAACTGCGGATCATCCCGCCGCTGCAGCATCAGCACCCGGCCGCTGTCGCCGGCGTAAATGACGACCAGGACCGAGACCGGGCGTTTGAAGGCCATTATTGCTGTCCGCGCTCCGCCGCTTCCTTGCCCTTGCCCACCACGGCAATGGACAGTTCCGCCAGCGCCGCGGGGTTGCCGAAGCTTGGCGCGTCGGTCATGGGATCGGCGGCCGCGGTGGTCTTGGGAAAGGCGATGACGTCGCGGATATTATCGGTGCCGGTCAGCAGCATCACCAGGCGGTCAAGGCCAAAAGCCAGGCCGGCATGGGGCGGCGTGCCATATTTCAGCGCGTCGAGCAGGAAGCCGAATTTTTCGCGCTGTTCGTGTTCAGTGATGCCGAGTATGCCGAACACCGTCTGCTGCATTTCGCTGCGATGGATACGCACCGAGCCGCCGCCGACCTCATAGCCGTTCAATACCATGTCATAGGCGTTGGCCACGGCGTCAAGCGGCGCGGCCGCAAGCGCGTCGGGATCCATGGCCAGCGGCGCGGTAAAGGGATGATGCATGGCCGCCAGGCCGCCTTCGTCATCTTGTTCAAACATCGGGAAATCAATCACCCACAGCGGCGCCCAGCGCGTTTCATCAGTCAGCTTCAGGTCGCGGCCCAGCTTCAGGCGCAGCGCCCCCAACGCGTCGGTGGTGATTTTATAGCGATCCGCGCCGAAGAACAGGATGTCGCCGTCCTGGGCGCCGGTGCGGGCGAGGAGGGATTCAAGCACGGCGGCGTCGAGGAATTTGGCCACCGGGCTTTGTATGCCGTCCAGGCCCAGGTCGCGCTGGTTGACCTTGATATAGGCCAGGCCGCGGGCGCCGTAGATTTCAATAAACTTGCCGTATTCGTCGATCTGCTTGCGGCTCAGTTGGCCGCCGCCGGGTACGCGCAGGGCCGCCACGCGGCCTTTACTGTCGTTGGCGGGTCCCGAGAACACCTTGAACTCCAGGTCCTTGACCAGATCGGCGACGTCGACGATCTCCATGGGATTGCGCAGATCGGGCTTATCGGACCCGAAACGGCGCATCGCCTCGGCATAGGTCATCACCGGAAACGCGCCCAGATCAACGCCCTTGGTTTCCTGCCACAGCGTACGCACCAGTCGTTCCATCACCTCGCGCACCTGTTCGGCGCTCATAAAGCTGGTTTCCACGTCGATCTGGGTGAATTCGGGCTGGCGGTCGGCGCGCAAATCCTCGTCGCGAAAGCATTTTACGATTTGATAATAGCGGTCGAACCCGGACATCATCAACAGCTGCTTGAACAGCTGCGGCGACTGCGGCAGCGCGTAAAATTTGCCTTTATGCACCCGGCTGGGCACCAGGTAGTCGCGCGCGCCTTCAGGCGTGGCCTTGGTCAGCATCGGGGTTTCGATATCCAGGAACCCCTCGCCGTCCATAAAGCGCCGCACGACGCTGGTAATACGCGCGCGCGCCTTGAGGCGCTGCGCCATTTCCGGGCGGCGCAGGTCCAGGTAACGATATTTCAGCCGCTGCTCTTCGGTATTGGTTTGGTTTGAATCGAGAGGCAGCGGTTCGGAGCGGTTAATAATGGTAAGCTGGGTCGCCAGGACTTCCACCTCGCCGGTGGCCATGTCCTTATTGATCTGGCTGTCGGGACGCGCCCGCACCATGCCGGTCAGCTGGATGCAGAATTCGTTGCGCAGCTCGGCCGCGCGGCTGAATGCCTCCTGGCGGTCAGGGTCGAAAAATACCTGCGCCAGGCCTTCGCGATCCCGCATGTCGATAAAAATCAGCCCGCCGAGGTCCCGGCGGCGGTTGACCCAGCCGCACAGTGTCACTTCCTGGCCTACATGGGACAGATTGATCTGCCCGCAATATACAGTACGCATAACGATATCCTTGATTTTCAGCCCGTGCCGTCCCGCTCGGTTAAACGGGTCAGGGCTGTTATTCATAATTGACGACGTGGCGGCGATGCAGCGGTATTTTGCCGGCGTTCGAAAGGCGGCCATTATAAAGGAAATTCACCCGCAGGATAAGCCCGTCTGCGCCCCGCGCGCGCCGGCGGGTTAAATAATTCCTGATTAACATATTTATTAACAAAAATTCCCCTTTAGGCGCTGTCATCATCCCGTGCGGATAACATACCCTCTTGTGTCAGTGATATGAACAGGCAGCGGCCTGGATACAGGGTATTGTCATCAACCGGAGACTTTTTATGCTTAAGCTAGACCCCGCGCGCAGCGCGCTGGTACTGATTGACCTGCAAAAAGGGATAGTGCCGTTTGCCGGCGGCCCTTACAACGGCGAACAGGTAGTGGCCAGGGCCGCCGCCCTTGCCGCGCGCTTTCGCGCCGCGGGCGCGCCGGTGTTCCTGGTAAGGGTCGGCTGGTCGCCGGATTTCGGCGATGCGCCGAAGCAGACGGTGGATGCGCCCATGGGGGCAAGGAGCCTGCCGGAAGACTGGTGGGAATTTCCCGCGGAGCTGGGCGTAGAGGACAGCGATATCCGCATCCAAAAACGCCAGTGGGGCGCGTTTTACGGCACTGATTTGGATTTGCAGCTGCGCCGCCGCGGCATTTCCACCGTGGTGCTGGCCGGCATCGCCACCAATATCGGCGTGGAGTCCACCGCGCGCAACGCCTGGGAAATGGGCTATGAACTGGTGCTGGTGGAGGACGCCTGCAGCGCCCATAACAAGGAACAGCATGACGGCAGCATGCAAAATATTTTCCCGCGCATCAGCCGGGTGCGCTCAACAGGCGAGGTGTTGGCCGCCTTTTAGCCGGTAGCCGGCGTAAGGCGCCGGCGGGGTTCCCGAGCCGGCGCCGTCCGGCCCCGGGCCGGCCGCGTTGGCGCGCCGGGGGGGAAACAGCGGGTCCGGGTGCCCGGAAAATCGCCGACCAACCTGGCCAGCACCGCCTCCTCGCCGTTGAATACCGTCATCCAGATGGACCAGCCGCCGCTTAACGCCGCCAAATCAACAATCACCTGCGCATCGATGGCGCCCGCGCGCAACGGCGTCAGGTAACGCTCGGCCAGCGCCCAGATGGCCCGGCGATCGCTCCAGCGCTTATCTTTCAGGCTGTAAGCGGGATGGCCCGGACGGCGATCCAATCCCACCAACCGGATCAGCGCCCGCGCCCGCTCCAGGTCGGCCGCACCGGCCAATGCCGCGCTGTTCACCTCGACCCGGCCATCGCCGTAATAGGTGAAAATGCGGAAGGTATTGCTGACGGTGGGAAAAAACATGCCGCTCACGGCATTGACGCCTTTTACCGCATTGCAGTTTTTACAGGCCAGCAGAAAGTTGGACCATAAATATATTCGCTTGATATACAGGCTTTTGTGCCTGATATGTTCCACATCGATACCGCATGAATAACTGTGGCGCTCACAATAGCTGCAGTAGCCGCCTATGGCCAGCATCAGGTCGTGCTTGGCGCTGCCATAGGGTTTATATTCCGCTTTCCCTGCGGTGAACACTCTTTTATTAAGTGGTCGCATTATAATCCTTTTAACTTTCTCTCGGTGGTTAACAGATATGCCAGGACAGGATTATCGATAAATTCCACCTCAATATCGTCCAACCGGTGTTTTATTATCTTTACCTGCTCCCCGGCCGCGCCATCGCGGTTTAACAACGAGAAATACAGTGCGGCCAGACGCTGGTACTCAAGGAATTTTTTACTGCGCCTCACGTCGCCGATATCCATTTCATCCGCCACGATATCTTCCAGCCCCTTCATGTTGAGGTTAATCGAGGTGCTTTCCACGCCGCTGCCGGCGAGTTTAACCAGCTCATGGCTTTGCATCGACTGGATAATAAACGGTGAATGGGTGGTTACGATAAACTGGATGCGCGGGAAGGCATCCTTGAGCAATTGCACGATGTCGCGCTGCCAGGAGGGGTGAAGATGCATATCCAGTTCATCCACCAGCACCACGCCTTCGGTGTGCAATACCGCGTTTTCCCGCAGGTGCGGGTTTAATTTAATCGCCCGGTAGGCAATGTCGGCGGCCAGCCTGACGATGCTGCGATAGCCGCTGCTCAGCATGTCGAACGACGTCCATACGTCATCCGCCATGCGCCCGAGTATGGCGTTGTGCGCCCAGCTGTAATGGATTTTTTCCCAATCCGGCACCAGGGTGGTGATGGTATTGACGAACGCGAGGTATAAGCTCTTTTCCCGGCCGAATTTTAAAATGGAATCCTCATACTCCGCAAACCAGGAGACGAAGCGTTCGCGCAGGGTATCGGGATCCAGCGCCGCGGCATAGCCTTCCGTGCGGGCCGTGGCCCTCGAAGTGCGGCTGCGCGGCGTTTTATCGCTGAATAAACGGGCGGTGCCATAATAGGCAATCAGCGGCAGGGTGGTCTTGTCATCTGCCTCATAAATGTTTTTGCACAGACGTTCCACGTGCTTGATCATGGCGTTGGCGTCTTTATAGGTTGTCGCGCCGCCCGCGATTTTGTCGGTTGAGCGCGACCAGCAATATTCCTTTTCCTGCAGGGTATGGCATAACGTCACGTTAAACGGCAGTTGGTAATGCAACGCGTTTTCCGTCAGGACTTTCCTTTTATCCTGCTGGCGGAGCGTGCGGATATCCATGGCGCTGTCGCCGGTGACCTTTCTGACCCCGATAAAAAAGGTGCCCAGGGCAAACGCGATGGCGTCGAGAATACTGGTTTTACCCGTTGCGTTATCGCCGATAATAACATTGAAGCACTCATCAAGTTGCAATTCCAATAATTCAAAACATTTAAAATTTTTCAGTAAAATATGTTTAATTTTCATCAGGCAGTCCATTGCATTGCACTTTATTTTATTATGCCGCAGCGCGCTGTTAACATCCATAATAAATAGGCCTGCCGTTTATCGGAAAAATAAGCTCTCTCCGGCGCATGGCGGCCATGGATAATGTCGCCGCGCGCCGTCGCAAAGTTAATTTGTTATTATTAATATGCTAAGATGTGTACCATTGCCCTTCATTAAGGAAAACGCACCGCCATGTTTATCGGCTTGCCGCAGTGGCAACATAGCGCCTGGAACGCCCTGGGCATCGCCGGCCTGGCGGATTACGCCCGCCATTTTAACTGTGTGGAGGGCAATACCACCCTCTATGCCCTGCCCGACCCGGCGCGGGTCCATGACTGGCGCGCCATGACCACCGACAGCTTTCGCTTTTGCTTTAAATTTCCCGCGGCCATCAGCCATCAGGGCGCATTGCGTGATTTCCGCGCGCCTCTGGCGCAGTTCTACCAGGTGCTGGATCCGCTGGCCGGACGCATCGGTCAATACTGGCTGCAACTGCCCGCCGCCTTCGGTCCGGCGCAGCTTGATGACCTGTGGTCGTTCCTTGACGCCTTGTCCGGCGATTTCAGCTACGGTGTGGAAGTGCGCCATCCGCTGTTTTTCGCCAAGGGCGACGACGAGCGCCGGCTCAACCGGGGCTTGCAGCAGCGCGCTATCAATCGGGTGATGCTCGACAGCCGCCCGGTGCATCAGGCCGTCGGCGACTCACCCGCCCTGTTGGCGGCGCGGCGGCAAAAACCCAAGCTGCCGGTGCATGCCGTGCTCACCGGCGATCGGCCGCTGGTGCGCTTTATCGGCAATGAGGATAGCGCCGACAGCGTGCGTCTGTTTAAGCCATGGCTGGATAAGCTGGCGTTATGGTCGCAAAGCCGCACGCCTTATTTGTTTATCCACACGCCGGACATCGGCCACGCGCCGCGCCTGGCCCAGCAGCTATGGCCGCATCTTATGGCCCGGATCGGCGGACTCGGGCCGATGCCGCCCTGGCCGCGGCAGGAGACCTTGTTTTAACCTTTGCCGGGCGGGTGGGCTAAACCGGATGTTGATCGCGGCATGGCGCGGACGCGGGCGTCATAAGGCACGCGGGCGCATGCTTTGTGGCGCCAATCTGTTAGAATAACGGCTTTCCCTGACCAACCCCGATATTCCGATGACAAATCACGATAATCTTTTCTGCGCGCCCATCGCCAAACTGGGCGACTGGACCTTCGACGAGCGGGTGGCCGAGGTTTTCCCGGATATGATCCAGCGCTCGGTTCCCGGCTATTCCAATATCATTTCCATGATCGGCATGCTGGCCGGGCGGTTCGCCACTCCCGGGTCGCAGGTCTACGATCTCGGCTGCGCGCTGGGCGCCGCCACCCTGTCGATGCGCCGCAACATTACCGTCGACGATTGCCGCATTATCGCCGTGGATAATTCCGCCGCCATGGTGGAGCGCTGCCGCCGGCATATCGAAGCGTTTCGGGCCACGACGTCGGTTACGGTTATCGAGGCGGATATTCGCGACGTGCCGATAACCAATGCGTCGCTGGTGGTGCTGAATTTCACGCTCCAATTCCTTGAACCGGCGGATCGCCAGCGGGTGCTCGACCATGTTTTCGCCGGGCTGAACCCCGGCGGCGTGGTGGTGCTGTCCGAGAAGTTGAGTTTTACCGACGCGGGCATCGGCGAACTGCTGTTTAATATGCACCATGATTTTAAGCGGGCCAACGGCTACAGCGAACTGGAAATCAGTCAAAAACGCAGCATGCTGGAAAACGTCATGCTGACCGACACGGTGGAAACCCATAAGGCCAGGCTGCGCCAGGCCGGTTTCGGCCACGCCGAGGTCTGGTTCCAGTGCTTTAATTTCGGTTCGCTTATCGCCGTGAAACCGGAGGAACCGGCGTGACGGATTTTGGTGATTTTTATCAGCTGATTGCCAAAAGCCCGCTGAGCCATTGGCTCAATACCCTGCCCGCGCAGCTGAGCGCCTGGCAGCAGGATTCGCTGCACGGCAAATTCCGCCAGTGGTTTAACGCTGTCGAACGCCTGCCGCTGCTGACGCCCGAGCGGCTGGATCTGCTGCACGGCGTGACGGCGCGGGGAGCATCGCCCCTGTCGCCGGGGCAAAAAGAGGGGGTCGAATCCTTATTGCGCCAGCTGATGCCCTGGCGAAAAGGCCCCTTTTCCCTATACGATATCGAGATTGATACCGAATGGCGTTCAGACTGGAAGTGGGAGCGGGTCGCGCCGCATATCAGCCCGCTGGCCGGACGGATTATCCTGGATGTGGGCTGCGGCAGCGGTTATCACCTGTGGCGGGCTATCGGCGCGGGCGCGCAGCTGGCGGTGGGCATTGATCCCATGCAGCTGTTCCTTTGCCAGTTCGAGGCGGTGCGTAAACTGCTGGGCGGCGATCGGCGCGCCCATCTGCTGCCGCTGGGTATCGAGCAGTTGCCCGAACTGGCCGCCTTCGACACGGTATTTTCCATGGGGGTACTGTACCACCGGCGCTCGCCGCTGGATCATTTGCTACAGCTCAAGAACCAGTTGGTCAGCGGCGGCGAGCTGGTCCTGGAAACCCTGGTGGTGGAAGGCGACGACCGGCAGGTGCTGGTGCCGGGGGAGCGTTACGCCCAAATGCGCAACGTGTTTTTTATTCCCTCCACCGGCGCGCTGATGCTGTGGCTGGAAAAATGCGGTTTTGCGCAGGTACGGCTGGCGGATAGGGCGCCGACCACCACCAAAGAGCAGCGGCGCACCGCCTGGATGACCAGCGAATCGCTGGCCGACTTCCTGCATCCCGACGACCCCGGACTGACGGTCGAAGGCTACCCCGCCCCGCTGCGCGCCGTGGTGATTGCCCGCAAGCCCTGACGCTCCCGGCGGATAAAAAAAAGCCCCAAGAAATATTCCGGGGCTTGGTACTTGCAAGCATCACGTGGGTTAGTTCGTGTGCGCGGCAAAATCTGCGGTCAGGCCGGCCGATGCGAGGGGGTGGGTGCGGGGTTCGGCAACGGGGTGGATAACGCGTGCTTCATCGCAGCCACCATATCGCCATCAACGCAGTAGCGGGTAAATTCATCCACTTCATTGTCCACGCTCATGCTTACGCCCGCTTTGCGATAACGCATTCCGGAAGCAACCACCTGTCTTGCGGAACTGTGCAGTTCACGGATGCCGATTTGCTGGAACTTATGCAAATTGGTCAATCGCACGCCTGCGCCTGCCATAATGATTGGACCACGGCTTTGGCTATTCAGTTCCCTTAATAATGCCAAACCTGTTTCCGCGCTCTGCTGCTGGCCGGAGGTCAGGATGCGCGCCACGCCGAGATCGGTTAACTGCTGCAGGGCCTGGTAGGGATTGATGCACATATCGAACGCGCGGTGAAAGGTCACCGCCACGCCGCTACACTGCCCCATGATGCGCCGCATGCGCTGCAAATCGATATGGCCTTCCTCGTCCAGCACCCCGACCACCACGCCGGGAAACCCCATGTCGCGTATAGCCGCCAAATCATTAAGCATGCTGTCGAACTCGATGTCGCTGTAGCAAAAATCCCCACCCCGGGGCCTCACCATGGGATGAACGGGCAGCGCCAGCCTCTCCTTCGCCAGCCGGAGCGTGCCGTGGGAGGGCGTCAATCCCCCTTCTTTCGGGGCTGAGCACAGCTCGATTCGGTCCGCACCCGCTTGCTCCGCCGTTATTGCGCACTCAAGGCTATAGCAGCAGACTTCCAGTATAGGCATTGTATACTCCTTATAGACATACCCCAGGATAACAGGCAATCAAAACTCGGGCCCAGGTCAGCCGCGCTAATTTCTTATTTATCACCCAAGGAAACAACTATGGCATTCAACTTTGACGAAAGTATCGACCGACGTCACAGCGACAGTTATAAATGGCAAAAGTATGGCGGTCGGGACATCATTCCCCTATGGGTGGCGGACACCGATTTTCGATCTCCTCCCTGTATTATAGAAGCTTTGCACGCGCGCGTGGATCACGGCGTGTTCGGTTACGGCGCGCCTCCCGCCGAGCTTGCCGCGCTGTTTGTCGAACGCATGTTCAAACGTTATCAATGGCGCGTCAAACCCGAATGGTTGGTTTTTTTGCCGGGATTGGTTAGCGGCCTTAACCTGGCGGTGCGCACGGCTACCCAGGCGGATCGCGGCGTGGTGATCCCGGCGCCGATCTATCCGCCGTTTCGCTCGGCGGCGCGCGGCGCCGGGCGCGGCCTGCGCCTGGCGCCGATGGTCCTGGCGCAGGATCGCTGGTGCGTGGATCTGGCGGCGATCGAGCCGGAAATGGACGGTTCCGAGCAGTTGCTGATGTTATGCAATCCCCATAATCCGGGCGGCACCGTTTACCGGCGCGAAGAGCTGGAACGGCACCTGGCGTTTGCCCGGCGCCACGACCTGCTGGTGTGTTCCGATGAAATCCACTGCGATCTGCTGCTGGAGCCGGGAGTGGCGCATATCCCGTTCGGATCGCTTGGCGAGGATGCCGAACAGAGTTCCATTACGCTGATGTCTCCCTCCAAATCCTTTAACATCGCCGGCCTCGGCGCCTCGCTGGCCATTATCCCCAATGCGCGGCTGCGTATGAAATTTATCGCCCAGCGCAGCGGCATCGTGCCGAATGTGGATGTGCTGGCTTATGTGGCCGCCACCGCCGCCTGGCGCGACGGCCAGCCCTGGCTGGAGGAGCAGCTCGACTACCTGCGCGGCAACCGCGATTGGCTGGCCGCGCGCATCAATACCCTGCCGGGGTTAAGCATGGCGACGCCGCAAGCCACCTATCTGGCCTGGATCGATGCCGGCGGGCTGGGCGTGGACAATCCACAGCGGTTTTTCGAGCAGGCGGGCGTCGGTCTTTCCCCCGGCGCGGATTTTGGCGACGCCCGGTTTGTCCGGCTGAATTTTGGCTGCCCGCGCGCCCTGCTGGCGCAGGCGGTGGAGCGTATGGAACAGGCGGTACAAGATCTTGGCTAGCGCTCACCGGTCGCCTCGTCGCTCAGAATGTCGCGCAGGCTGTAGGGGTGGAACTTAATCGTCACCCGGCCGTCGGTGACCGCAAGCGTCGGATTGGGCAAACGTTCGCCCGCCGCCGCGGGCGCGCTGTGTTTCACGCTGATGTCGGGCGCCGCCAGGGCGGAGTCCGACAGCAGCGCCAGCGCCCGCCGCGCAAGCGTAGCCGGCGGTCCGGGCAGGACGATTTCGATATGCTCCCAGCCCTCATGGGGATAACGGCGCTGCCCCGGCCAGGGCAGTTCCACACAATCGATGCGCAGCGCTCCGAGGGCAATGGGCGAGGGCAGCGCGAACAGCGCAATGGCGCGCCCGTTGAAGTCGTTTTTTTTCAGGCAACGCGCGCATTGCTTCCAGCCGTCAAACCAGCGCCGCGCCGTGTCCTCCTGATGGCAGCGCAGCGCGATATGATCGATATGATAGTCGGTGAGCGTCAGGCCGAGACGCGTGGCCAGCCCCGCCAGATGCTGTTGAAAACAGGCGAGGTCATCGAGGAGATCCGCTAATTGCGGCACGGCGGTCCAATTCATCATAATTACCTTAATTAACGCTCCGTAACGCCCGCCCAGTCAATTAACGCACGCGGGAAAAGATTTTTTTTATTACATAACTTAATGTTTCTTTAATGATAATTACTGAAAATTAATATTCAATTAAACTTACCCCATTGACGGCAATCGTTAGCGCCGCTTATGCCATTTTCAACAATGAACTTTAAATGCTCAGTATTATCTTAAAGCGCTTCTCATGCATTGTATACGCCGGGTAATTACGTTACTTTCATGATTGATATTACTCTGAGTATATATAATTATGATGTTATTAACATTGTGCATAATACTTGTTGTTATTGCGATATTTTCAATACTTCAACATTTACGTACCAGGAATCGCAATCAGCTGGGCGCGTCCAGAAAATCGCGCAATCGTTAACCCGCCGCCTGCTCTACCCGGGCGCATTGACCTATTTTAACCTCTTGCCTATCTACCCTACCGTCTTTACTTTACACCGACCAGGCCGGTCATACTGACTCGAGACGCCGATTATGGTATAAGCGGTGTTTCTTTTACTTTTTCGACCCTCGCCAAGGCATGCATCCGCCGCCGCGCGCGGTCGGCTTTTCAGGTAGCCGGAAACACGGGGCGGCGTTCCTCCCGGGTCCGGCGTTAGTAAGAAAGGTATTACGGTGAATATTCAGGCTCTTCTTTCAGATAAAGTCAGTCAGGCGTTGACGGCCGCCGGCGCGCCGGCGGCGAGCGAAGCGCAGGTGCGCCAGTCCGCCAAGCCGCAGTTCGGCGATTATCAGGCCAACGGCGTCATGTCGGTTGCCAAAATCCTCGGCATGCCGCCGCGCCAGCTGGCGGAAAAGGTGGCGTCGCTGCTGGATCTCGACGGCATTGCGGCAAAAATCGACATCGCCGGACCGGGTTTTATCAATATCTTCCTGGACCGGGACTGGCTCGCGCTCCAGGCCGAAGCCGCGCTGGATTCACCGCGGCTTAATATTACCCCGGTTGATCCCCAGACCATCGTGGTGGATTACTCCGCCCCGAACGTGGCCAAGGAAATGCACGTCGGCCACCTGCGCTCCACCATTATCGGCGACGCGGCGGTGCGCACGCTGGAATTCCTCGGCCATAAGGTGATTCGCGCCAATCACGTGGGCGACTGGGGCACCCAGTTCGGCATGCTGATAGCCTACCTGGAAAAGATCCAGTCGCGCGGCGAGCCGGAAATGCAGTTATCCAGCCTGGAAGAATTTTACCGCGCGGCGAAAAAAACCTATGACGAAGACGCCGCTTTCGCCGAGCGCGCGCGCGGCTACGTGGTCAAACTGCAGGGCGGAGACGAGTACTGCCGGCAGATGTGGCGCAAGCTGGTGGATATCACCATGGCGCAAAACCAGCGGGTCTACGATCGCCTGAACGTGACGCTGACCCGCAAGGACGTCATGGGCGAGAGCCTGTATAATGATATGTTGCCGGGCATCGTCGCCGATCTGAAGGCCAAGGGGCTGGCGGTGGAGAGCGACGGGGCCACCGTGGTTTACCTGGAAGAGTTCCGCACCAAGGAAGGCGAGCCGATGGGTGTCATCATCCAGAAGAAAGACGGCGCCTACCTGTACACCACCACCGATATCGCCTGCGCCAAATACCGTTACGAAACGCTGAAGGCCGACCGGGTGCTGTATTATATCGATTCCCGCCAGCATCAGCATCTGCTGCAGGCCTGGGCCATAGTGCGCAAGGCCGGTTATGTGCCGCAGTCCGTTCCCCTTGAGCACCATATGTTCGGCATGATGCTCGGCAAAGACGGCAAACCCTTCAAAACCCGCGCCGGCGGCACCATCAGGCTTGCCGATCTGCTGGACGAGGCGCTGGAACGCGCACGCCGGCTGATTGCGGAAAAAAATCCGGCCATGACGCCGGACGAACTGGAAACCCTGGCGCGGGTGGTGGGGATTGGCGCGGTAAAATACGCCGACCTGTCCAAAAGCCGCACGACCGACTATATCTTCGATTGGGACAATATGCTGGCCTTCGAGGGCAATACCGCGCCTTATATGCAGTATGCCTATACCCGGGTGGCGTCGGTGTTCAAACGCAGCGGCCTGGATGAGCGGCAGCTCACGGCGCCCATAAAACTTCTGGAGGAACAGGAAACGCTGCTGGCGGCGCGCCTGCTGCAGTTCGAGGAAGCCCTCACCGTCATGGCGCGCGACGGCACGCCGCATGTGATGTGTACCTACCTGTACGATCTGGCGGGGCTGTTCTCCAGTTTCTACGAGCATTGCCCGATCCTGAACGCCGATTCCAACGGCATCTTGCAAAGCCGGCTGAAGCTGGCGCTGCTGACCGCCAGAACCCTCAAGCAGGGCCTGGAGATGCTGGGCATCGAGACCGTCGAACGGATGTAGCCAAGATAGCCGGAAACACCGCGCCCTGACCCGCCGGCGCGGTGTTTTATTAACTGACCGAGCGGGCGAAATCCCGCAGGCGAAATCCCAGCGCCGCCAGGGTGGCGAAATAGACCACCACGCCCACCGCCACCACCAGCGCCAGACGCAGCAGCCTGGCCAGCATCGTGCCCTGCGCCCAATCGGGCATAACCCACAGCATGCCCAGCAGCGCCGCCGCCATCAACGCCACCGCGATAACCAGGCGCGCCAGAAACGCCAGCCAGCCCGGCTGCGGCTGGAACATGTTCTTCTTACGTAATTGCCAGTACAGCAAACCGGCGTTCAGGCAGGCGGCCAGGCCGATGGACAGCGACAGGCCGGCATGCTTAAGCGGGCCGATAAACGCCAGGTTCATCAGCTGCGTCATGATTAACGTTACGATAGCCACCTTGACCGGCGTCTTGATGTCCTGGCGCGAATAAAATCCCGGCGCCAGCACCTTTACCATGATAAGGCCAATCAATCCCACCGAGTACGCCATCAGCGCCCGTTGCGTCATGGCGGCGTCAAACGCGGAAAACCGCCCGTACTGAAACAGCGACACGGTAAGCGCTTTCGCCAGAATGCCCAGCGCCACGGCGCTCGGCAACGCCAGCACAAAACACAAACGCAGCCCCCAGTCCATCAGCCGGGAATATTCCTCATGGTTGCCGCTGGAGAAGCTCCTGGCGAGCGAAGGCAGCAAAATGGTGCCCAGCGCCACGCCCAGCACCCCCGAGGGAAACTCCATCAGGCGATCGGCGTAATACATCCAGGACACCGAACCGGACACCAGGAACGAGGCGAAAATGGTGTTGATGATCAGGGAAATCTGGCTGACGGACACGCCCAGGATCGCCGGCCCCATCAGGCGCAGCACCCGCCAGACGCCCGCATCCTTAAACTGGATGCGCGGCATCACCAGCATGCCGATTTTTTTCAGGTGCGGCAGTTGATAACCGAGCTGCAGCACGCCGCCCACCACCACCGCCCAGGCCAGGGCCAGCACCGGCGGATGAAAATGCGGCGCGGCGAACAGCGCGAATCCGATCATGCTGACGTTCAGCAGCGTCGGGGCAAACGCCGGCACCGAAAAGCGGTTCCAGGTATTGAGGATGGCGCCGGCTAGCGACGCCAGCGATATCAACAGGATATAAGGGAAGGTAATGCGCAGCAGTGATGACGTCAGGATAAATTTATCCGGCGTATCGGTAAAGCCCGGCGCGGTGACCATGATAACCCAGGGAGCGGCCAGCATGCCGGCAAGCGTAACCACGGCCAGCGCCAGGGTCAGCAGGCCGGCGATATAAGCGATAAAAGTACGGGTGGCTTCCTCGCCCTGCTGGGTTTTATATTCGGCCAGGATCGGCACGAACGCTTGGGAAAACGCGCCCTCGGCAAAAATACGCCGCAGCAGATTGGGCAGCTTAAAGGCGACGAAAAAGGCATCGGTCGCCATGCCGGCGCCGAAAATGCGCGCGACGATCGCATCGCGGGCAAAACCCAGCACCCGCGAGAACATCGTCATGGAACTGACCGCGGCCAGTGATTTCAATAAATTCATGGAGTTATTTTTCTACAGCGATGGGATACCGGGGGAGGATGGTACATCGTTGCCCCCGCCGGCATCCTTATCCTTTTATAAGTGCGCTTAGTCTACCCTGACTTCAGGAAATCGCTACTGCGAGTTGTTACGCGGCGTAAGGCGGCCTGCGGCGAGCCGTGGCGCCTTAGGCCGCGGGCGGCGGAAACTTCTCCGTCCCCGGGCGGCGTCGCGCTATAATTTCAGCACCAGGTGATGCGTTCCCCCGTCGAGGGGCGCGCGCGCCTGCCGGCCGGTCAACGCCAGCGGCGCGTCGTTAAGCTTCGCTTCGCTCACTCCGCGCGGATACAGGCCGCTATTGGTGACCTCAATGGTGAAACGGGTACCCAATACCTGAACTTCAGCGTCGAATCCCGGCCAGCCGGAGGGCAGGCACGGATCGATAATCAAGACCTCCCCTTCCCGGCGAATACCCAGGATCCCTTCCACCCCGGCGCGATACATCCAGCCGGCCGAGCCGGTATACCAGGTCCAGCCGCCGCGCCCGACATGCGGCGCCACGGAGTACACATCGGCGGCGATAACATAGGGTTCGACCTTGTAACGCGCCACCTGTTCCGGCGTACGGGCGTGGTTGACAGGGTTAAGCAGCGCAAACAGCTCATGCGCCTTATCGCCCTGCTCCAGCCCGACGAAGGCCAGGATCGCCCACATGGCCGCATGGGTATACTGGCCGCCGTTTTCGCGCAATCCCGGCGGGTAGCCCTTGATATAGCCCGGATCGTGCGTGGTTTTGTCGAACGGCGGCGTAAACAGCAGCGCCAGCTTATCCTCGCGGCGGATGAGCAAACGGTCCAGCGCGGCCATCGCCGTCGCCGCGCGCGTGCCGTCGGCTTCCCCGCACAGCACGGACCAGGTTTGCGCGATGGAGTCAATCCGGCACTCATCGTTATCCTTGCTGCCCAGCCAGGTGCCGTCGTCGAAGGTCGCCCGCCGGTACCACTCGCCGTCCCAGGCGTCGCGCTCAATCGATTGGCGCACCGATTCCTTGTGCGCCCGCCACCGCGCGGCGCGCTCAGGCTCGCGGGCCGATACCCAGGGCATAAACAGGTTCAGGGTGCGGATCAACAGCCAGCCCAGCCACACGCTTTCCCCTTTACCCCCTTCGCCGACCCGGTTCATGCCGTCGTTCCAGTCGCCGGTGCCCATCAGGGGCAGGCCGTGCTCGCCGGTCAGTTCCAGGGTTTGTTCCATGGCCTGCACGCAATGCTGGTAAAGCGTCGCGCTCTCGGCGGCCACCATCGGCTGGAAGAAGGCGTCGTGCTCACCCTCCGCCAGACGCGGCCCTTCCAGATAGGGCAGCACTTCGTCCAGTACCGCTTCATCATGGCTGCAGTTGATATAAGTGGCGACGGCAAACGATAGCCAGACCCGGTCATCGGAAATGCGGGTGCGCACGCCCTGGCCGGAATGGGGCAGCCACCAGTGCTGCACGTCGCCTTCCATAAATTGCCGTCCGGCGGCGCGCAGTAAATGGCCCCGCGTCTGCTGCGGCTGCGCGAAGGTCAGCGCCATACCGTCCTGGAGCTGATCGCGAAAGCCATAGGCCCCGCTGGCCTGGTAAAACCCGGAGCGGGCCTGGATACGACAGGCCTGGGTTTGATACAGTAGCCAGCCGTTGAGCATGATATCCATGGCGGGATCCGGCGTGGTGACCTGTATCGCTCCCAGTCGCTGTTGCCAGTGGCTGGTCACCTCCGCCAGCACCGCGTCCAGATCGGCGGCGCGGTAACGTTCGATCAGGCGGCGAGCGCTTTCAGCCGAGTCGCTCTGGCCGATAAACCAGACCACCTCGATACTCTGGCCCACCCCCACCTCGATATGGGTCTGCAGTACCGTGCAGGGATCGAAGCCCGCGCCGCAGGCCCCGCTCAGACGGCCGCCGTTGACCAGCGCGGCGGGCGCATCCATGGCGCCGTTGCGGCCGAGAAACTCGGTGCGATCGGCGCTGAACGCGTCCTGACGGCCGTCAAGGTCGGCAAACGCCACCCGGCCCTGGAAGGCGGTTCCCCATGAATTCCTTACCAGCACCGCGCCGGTGCTTTCATCATGCTCGCTGATGATAAACGGCGCGGACCCGCTGCGCGAGGTGCCCAGCACCCACTCCACGTAGGCGGAGACGGACAGGTGCAGGGTTTGATCGCTCAGGTTGCGGATGGTCAGCCGGGAGATCTTGATGGCATCTTCCAGCGGCACATACTGCAGCAGTTCAACCGCCGCCTCGAGGGTATTATGCTCGAAGCGGGAGTAGCCGAATCCGTGGCGGGCCAGGTAACGACCGCCATCATTGATGGGATGGACCGTCGGGCTCCACAACGCGCCGGTGATCTCATTGCGGATATACAGCGCCTCGCCGCCGCTGTCCGCCACGGCATCGTTCAGCCAGGGCGTGAGCTGGTTTTCGCGGCTGTTTTGCGCCCAGGTATAACCGGCGCCGCGGGCCGAAACCTGGAAACCAAAGTCCGGATTGGCAATCACATTGATCCAGGGCGCGGGCGGAGAGGTCTGCCCGTCCATCACGATGAGATATTCGCGGCCCTGCCGGGCAAAACCGCCGGTGCCGTTAAAGAACACCAGTTCCGCGGGAATGGGCAGCGCGCCGGGGGTCGGCAGTCGCATCTTGCGCTGCGGCAGCAGGGAGACCTGCGGCAGCTCAAGCAGGGCCAGCTGGGAGCCGATGCTGCCGCGCCGCGCCAGCAGCGCCACCCGCGCCACCGACTGCAACAGCATGCGCGCTTCCTGGCTCATCAGATCCGCGCGCAGGGTATAGACGCCGCCGCGCGAGGCATCGCCGGTATACCGGGGGTGGGACTGGCTGCTGCGCACCGCCGTCTCGATGGCGATTTGCAGATCCTGCAAATAGGACGAAGAGTGTTCATTGATGATCACCACATCGACGCTCAGCAGCTTCATATGCCAATATTCATGGGCGCGCAGCAGTTGCTTGACCTGGGCGATATCCTGGATATCGTCGATACGCAGCAGCACGATGGGCAGATCGCCGGAAATGGACAGCGGCCACAGGCCGGACTGGATGCCGGAACCGCGGATAATGGTGGCTGAAGGCGCGCGGAACCGGGAATCGGCATACAGCAACGGCGCGGCCAGGCGCTGGAAATCGGCCGCTTCCTCGGCGTTGACATCCAGATGGCGCAACTGCACCTGCGCCTGGGTCCAGGCCAGGGTTTTCGCCCGTTTGTAGGCGCTGCGGTCGTGGTGCTTATCAATCAGCTTCATCAGCTCTTCTTCAGACGAGGCCACCAGCGTCCAGTAGGTGACCCTGACCGAGGCGCCCGCCGGTATGCGCACCTGCCGCCGCAGCGAGAAAATCGGATCCAGCACCGTGCCGACGGTATTGGACAGCGGCAGCCGTCCCGTCACCGCGTCGCCATGGGTGGGCGACGATCCTGTGCCGATAAACCGCGCCCGGTCGGTTTCATACTGCGCGTCCGAGAGGCTTTCGCCTTCCACGATCGCCAGATGCGCCGCCCAGACGTGCGGTTCCTGCGGGGTGCGGGTTCGGCGGGTGGCGACCAGCGCGGTAAATTCCGGCAAATAGCGGGTCTGCACAAACATTTTGGCAAACGCCGGATGGGCGGTATCGGCATTGGCGGGCGCCAGCACGATCTCCGCATAGGAGGTCAGTTCAACCTCGCGGGTGCGCCGGCCGCTGTTGGTCAGCATGACCCGGCGCACCTCGCCGTCATCCTCGCCGGAGACCAAAACGTTAAGCGTGGTGGTCAAGGTGCGGTCATGATGGATAAAGGTGGCGTCGTCCTCGCTGAAGATAACCTGGTTAAACGACTTGCCCTTCAACGCCCGGATACGGCGTTCGCTCAGCGAATCCGTTCCCTGGATTTGCAGCCCGGCCGACCAGATCTTGCCGCTGCGCAGATCGCGAAAGCGAATAAATGAACGGCTATCGTCGCGGGTGACGTCCTCGCGCCAGCGGGTAATGGCGATATCGCCCCAACGGCTGTAACCGCCGCCGGAGACGGTGAGCATCACCGCGTAATGGCCGTTGGACACCAGATGGGTAACCGGCGCGCCGGCGGGCAAGGCGGAAAAGCGGCGCTGGGTGAGATAGTCATGGCCGGATTTCGCCACCGCTTTTTTCACTTCCTCAGCGTGCGGTTTGGTCAAGGCCACTTCCCTTGGCATACGCTCTTGCAGCAACAGTTCGCTGGCCTGGATCATCGGCTCGCGATGAAAACGCGCGCGCATGGCGCCGGCCAGCAGGGTATTGTTCAGCGCGACGATGGTCATGCCCTGATGATGGGCCATATAGCTGCGCACGATAGCCACCTTCTGGTTATCCGGCAGCCTGGCGGCGGTAAAGTCCAGCGCTTCGTAAAAGCCGTAATCGCCGCGCGCGCCCATCTCCGCCAGCCGGCGGTAGTTAAGCATCGCGCCGCGCGCGTCCACCATCGACGCCAGGCCGGTGGCGTAGGGGGCGATAACCTGGTTTTGCGCCAGGCCGCGCTGTAGCCCAAGACCCGGCACGCCGAAGTTGGAATATTGATAGGTGAAATCCAAATCGCGCGCGTTATAGGCGGATTCCGACACGCCCCAGGGAATTTTCAGCGAGCGGCCATAGGCCTGCTGATGGGCCACCACGACCCGGTTGGTTTGCTCCAGCAGCGTGCCGGCGGCGGCGCGCATCACCAGCGACGGCATCAGGTATTCGAACATCGACCCTGACCAGGAGATAAGCGCGGCGCCCTTCCCGGACTGGATGGCGGCCCGGCTGAGACGGAACCAGTGGCGCGTGGGAATATCGCCCTTGGCGATGGCGAACAGGCTGGCCAGCCGGGCTTCGGACGCCAGTAAATCATAACAGCTGCTGTCGAGCTGGTTATCGGTAAACGAGTACCCTATGGAGAGCAGCTTACGCTCGTCGTCCACCAGAAAACGGAAGTCCATGCCCAGCGCCAGCGCCCTGGCGCGATCCGCCAGCTGTTGCAGGCGCTCGTTGTAGCTGTCCGCCGCCAGCAGGCGGTCGGCGTTATGGCCGGCGATGCTGGTTTTCAGCGCATCCAGCCAGAACAGCAGCACCGCGTCCGCCGCGCCGTCGTGCGAGGCGTCGTCGGCCGGCTCCGCATCGGGGAAAATATCCAGATCGTGCATCAAGCCGCAGGCCTCGGCGCTTAGCGTGGCAAGCGTCGGCAGCAGGGTATTATCGGGTTGATCCAGGGCCAGCTGGGCGGTGATTTCGTCCAGTAGCGCATCGAGCGGCAGGCCGTCGATTTCAGGGGATTTTTTCAACGCCTGACGGATCAGCAGCAGATGATCCATGACGCCGGCGCGCCAGCCCGGCGCCAGCGGCGCGCAGCGCCACTCCTCGCAGGCGTTGGCCAGGGCGATCAGGTGTCCGGCCAGATTGCCGCTGTCCACCGACGACACATAGGCCGGCGCCAGGGCCTCCAGATTGCGGGTTTCGTACCAGTTGAAAAAGTGGCCGCGGTAACGCTGCAGCTTATCCAGCGACGCAAAGGTCTCTTCCAGCCGGTCAAGCGTCGCGCCGGTGGAGGCCCAGCCGAAATCCCGGGCGGACACCGTCGACAGCAAATACAGTCCGATATTGGTGGGCGAGGTGCGATGCGCAACCACCGGACGGGGTTCCTCCTGGAAGTTATCCGGCGGCAGCATGTTATCCTGCCCGGTGACGAAGGTTTCAAAAAAGCGCCAGGTGCGGCGGCCAATCAGGCGCAGCGCCTGGGCTTCTTTTTCGTTCAGCGCCTCCACGGGCGCAATCACCGGCTCCCGGCTGGCCCATAGCGCCATGAGGGGCGACAGCAGCCATAACAAGGCGAACACGGCGATAAGCGGCCAGTTCAATGGCGCAAGCGTCAGCGCCAGGGCCGCTATCAGCAGGCCGAACAGAATGCCGGGCGCCATTTGCCGGTAAAATCCGCCCAATCCCAGGCGCGGGCTGCCGCCGGTCTGGGCCGAAGTCGTCCATTCCAGCAGCTTGCGCCGGCTGAAAAATACCCGTGATAAGGAGCGGATGATGGCGTCCAGCATTTGCCAGGCGTTGTCGGCTAAAAAAACGATTTGCATCAGGATACGCAGCAGCGCGTAGCGCAAATCGACGGTAACGTTGCGTAAATGCTTGCGCAGCGGGATACGCCGCCGGCGTGGCAGCAAATCGCAGAAAATCGGCAGTAAGGACGGCACGGCGAAGGCGGCGATCAGGCTCAGGATACCCAATGCGGCCGTGGCCGGCGGCAATAGCCAGCACCAGCCGATAGCCAGCAGGCTGAACGGCGCCAGCAGCGAGCGGCGCAGGTTGTCGATCATTTTCCAGCGCCCGACGGGGGGGACCGGGCTGACGCCGCTGCGCCCATTTATTATCCAGGGCAATAACTGCCAGTCGCCGCGCGTCCAGCGATGCTGCCTTTTGGCCACCACGTCGTAGCGGGCCGGCGAGTCTTCCACCAGCTCCACATCGGAGGCCAGGCCGGCGCGGGCGTAAATGCCCTCGAACAGATCGTGGCTGAGCAGCGTGTTTTCCGGAATACGCGCCTCGAGCGCGGCGTCGAAGGCATCCACATCATAGATGCCCTTGCCGGTATAGGACCCTTCGCCGAACAGATCCTGGTAGACATCCGACACCGCCGAGGCATAGGGATCCATGCCGCCCGGCCCCGAGAAGACGCGCTGGTAGACCGAACCGTCGCTGCCTAACGGCAAGGACGGCGTAATACGCGGTTGCAGGATCCCGTAGCCGCTGACGATGCGCTTTTTGCCGGCATCGAATTTCGGCCGGTTAAGCGGATGGGCCATTTTACCCACCAGCAGCAGCGCCGTTTCACGCGGCAGCCGGGTATCGGCGTCCAGGGTAATAACATAACGCACCCCCTCCGGCACCTGGCTGCCCGGCAGGAAGCTGGTATCACGCGCGCCGCGCAGCAAACGGTTCAGTTCATGCAGTTTGCCGCGTTTGCGTTCCCATCCCATCCAGCAGGACTCGCGTTCGTTGTATTGCCGGCGGCGATGCAACAGCAAAAACCGCGCGCCGGCCGGCCCAGCGCCATAGCGCTGGTTCAGCCGGGCGATGCCCTCCCGGGCGCAGTCGATGAGTTCCGCGTCGCCGGGCAGTGTTTCGAGCGGGGCATCCAGACTATCGGAAAGCAGGGCAAAAGTGAGATCGCCCTCGCCGCTGGCCAGGTAATGGACTTCCAGGCGCTCGATTTGCCCGGTGATGTCTTCCTGGTCGGTCAGCAGCACCGGCACCACGATCATGGTGCGCAGCGACGCCGGCACCCCGTCGGTTAACGCCAGGCCGGCCAGCGGCGACGCGCCGAGCCGCCAGTTGACCAACCGGTTGATCAGCGCGCTGGCGGCTTCGCTCAGCGCGGGCAGCGCCAGGATGATAAATACCACCAGGGCGCCGGCGCCGAGACCGGACGCCGCCAGTTTGCTCCCCGCCCAGGCGGCGAGCAGCAGGCTTAGCAAGATAATGGCCCCGCCGTAGCCGGCGATGCCGGGCTCGATGGCCAGGCGGCTGATGCGTAAGCGCCAGGGCGGTTTAAAATCGATGGATTTCTCCAGCCGTCGGCGTCCGCCGGCAATCAGATGATAACCGGGATCGCCGACGCGGGCGATTTCAAGCGGATCGGTCTGGCCGGCCGCGGCCTCATGGGCGGCCACCAGCACCCTGTCCGCGATATCCAGCTCAGTGTATGCCGACCCCCGCGACAGCTGCTCGATGGCGCTGCGGTATAGGTTGCGGGTGGTAAAATTCATTTCGTCGAACGCGCTGTGCCGGCGTAAACGCTCATCCACCAGGCTGATGCTTTCAAACAGCGTCGCCCAATCGATATCCGAGATCAGGCGCATGCTGGTGATGATATTGCGCACCGTGACGTTGGAGGCGCCCAACCGCTGCTGGGCGTTTTGCACAATCAGTTCGATGGAGGAATCCTGCTGGCTGAGCTTGTCCTCCAGCCAGGCCAGTGAGGGCGTGGTGCGGGGATCCTGGTTGCGCAGGCGTTTCGCCAGCTGCGCGGCGAAATGTTCATTGAGCGGCACGGTGTAGCGTGATAAATGCGCACTCTCCATCGCCGCCTGGGCATTACCCTTGGCCAGCAGCTTATTGGCCAGGTCCTCGGCCTCCTGGCGGGCTTTGCGCCCTTCGCTCATCTGATCGGCCAATCGTCGCAAATTTTCGATAAGCACGATGCGCAGGGTAATGGCCACCGCCCATAGTTCCCCGATGGTGAGGGGCTGCACCCGTTGGTAGGCGGCGATAAAACGCTTGAGGTTTTCCGGATCGAAGTGGCTGTCGGTATGGGCGATAAACGCCCAGGCCACGCCGAAGACCCGCGGATAGCCGGCAAACGGCCCCTGCGCCAGCTTGGGCAGCAGCCGGTAGAAACTGGGCGGCAGATCTTCGCGGATTTCGCGGATTTGCGCTTCAACCAGATGATAGTTATCCAGCAGCCATTCGGCGGCCGGCACCACGGTGCGTCCCTTCTCCAGCTCCAGCGCGCTGTCGCGGTAGGCCGCCAGCAAAACCGCCGCGTTATCATTGAGCCGCTGGCGCAGCGGGGAGACCAACGGCGGGCGCTCGGCGATCGCCTGCGCCGCCGCCAGGCTTTCCGCATGCTGTTCCAGGCGTTCCACGCCAAATAATTCTTTCCTGACCGGAGCAGGATCATTCCACGGTGACGAGGCTTCACGAAAACGGTAGATCCCAGCAAGCAATTTTTTCATAGCAGCCTTAACCTGCGGCTTCATGCCACAGGCATTACGAAAATGTTATCGATGCAAAATGCAGCGTAGTGGCGCCGGGGCGCAAAATTTATCGCCGTCATTAACGACATGGCTAAACCCGCCTTGTCACAACGGCGTTACAAACCCTGGAAATAGGCGCTATGCGTTGCGCCTTGAATGGAATGCCCCGAGGGCTGAACAGATATGTAGGAATTCGTGCGGGGGTGGTTATCACCCCCGGGCGCGCCGCCTTGCCGCGCGCCGGTAACGGTTCACTGAATATGGACCATAAACCCCGTTTGCGCCAATCGGCCGGCGTAATAATGCCGGTATCGTCATGGCAAAAGCGGAAAAACCCGCTTTGCCGATGAAAATCCCCGGGGCGGGTTGACGGCGGGATGGGACAGGGGGCGGTTTAACCGCCCGCCAGGCGCTCTATCCAGGCTTGCGCCAGCAGGGCCTGTTCGCCGCTGGTTTCAGGTTGGGTTTGATGAGCCACCGCGGCGATAAAATGCGCCACCGCGCCGGTAAAACCGCGCTGGGTCAGGACCGTTTGCCAGGCGGGGACCGGCAGCTCGCTTATCACCCCCTGGCTTTCGCTGCGCCACACGCGCATTTCCTCAATACGATATACCGCGCCCGCGGTCACCGCGCTTACCGTTTCGGCCTGGCTGCCGGCCTGGCGATGCATACTGGTGGTGATCGCGCAGCCCCGGTGCATAAAATGATGTTCGGCATAGAGCATCTGGCCGGCGGCGTTTTCCCGCAGAATGCCGCCGGTCAGCGTGGGCGCGTCGGCGGCAGGCCCGGTGGCGCCATTCGCGGGCTGCTCCCGCGCGCCGTCGGCAAGCCACAGCGCGGTATCCACCACATGCAGGTAGTCGTCCAGCAGCGTAAAGCGCGTCGCCTCGGGACCGACGCTGTCCAACCGGTGTTTATCCATACGGATCGAGACGGGTTGCCGCATCTGCTGCTTCAGCCGCAGGTAGAGCGGCGCAAAGCGGCGGTTGAAACCCACCATCAGCACCCGTTGTTTCCGGGCAGCCAGGAGAACCAGCCGTTCGGCCTGTTCCAGCGTTTCGGCCAGCGGTTTATCCACATAGACATGCAGGCCCCGCGCCAATAAATGGCTTACCACATCAAAATGCGTGGCGGTGCTGGTATGGACAAACACCGCGTCGCAGCGCTGCGCCAGGGCGTCCAGGCTGGCAAAGCTTTCGATGCGGTAGCCGGCGCACAGCGCGCGCGCCTTGGCCTGGTTGGGCGAAAAGGCCCCCGCCACCGCCCAGTCCCCCCCTTGGCACAACAGCGGCAGGTAGACTTTTTGCGCAATGCCGCCAAGCCCGACGATTCCGATACGCAGTGTCATGGTAAAATGCCCCTTAAGAAAATATTACCGGCCGGATTTCCAGGCGGAATTGGTGAGAGCGGTCAGAACGTGATCGCGCCATTGCCCGTCGATCAGCAGATAGTCCTTGGCATACCCTTCCCGCTCGAATCCCAGGCGTGTCAGCAGATTGCCGCTGCGCTGGTTGTGCGGCATATAATTGGCCATGATGCGGTGCATTTGCTGATGGCGTTGCATATAGCGGATGGCGGCCTGCAGGGCTTCGAACATCATCCCCTGCCCCTGCCACTTTTCCCCCAGCGAGTAGCCGAGAAAACAGGCATGGAACGAACCGCGCAGCACATTGCTGAAATTGGCCACGCCATAGACTTCCGTTTCCTCCGGGTCGAGCAGGATAAAATAGTAGGCGGTTCCCTGCCGGTGCATTTCGGTAATCAATCCCAGCCGGGCCTGCCAGCCCGACGGGAAACAGTGGCTTTCGTCACGCACCGGCTCCCAGGGCTTCAGATATGCCTGGTTGCCGGCGTAATATTCCGCCAGTCGGTACGCATCGCGTTCGTGGACCAAACGCACCACCAGTCTGGCGGTAACCAGTCGCACCTTTGGCGACGCCTGTCGATAGCCAAACATCTTCCCTCCGCTGTCCGGGCAATCAAATAATTTTTACCTTGGGGTCTGGGTTGCGGCGTGTCGCGCGGCAATGACGTAAACCCGGCTGATGTCATCATAATACAATTTCCCGGCGTCAATATTCTGGCCTTAACGCACAAGAAGATGAGCACACACATAAATTACCGTTTCTACTGATATTTTTCGATAAAAAATTATCATCTCCGCCGGACTTTCGTTATGGGCTCATTACGTTCAGAATAAGCGTTCTCGTCAAATGTCTTTATTTTTTGTGGTGAAGCATGTCCTCGGTGTCGCAAGCTCGGAGCTTGGGTAAATATTTTCTGCTTATGGATAATATGTTGGTGGTCCTGGGCTTTTTTGTCGTCTTTCCGCTGATTTCCATCAGGTTCGTCGATCAGCTGGGCTGGGCCGCGCTGCTGGTGGGGATTGCATTGGGGCTGCGTCAGCTTGTCCAGCAGGGCCTGGGTATTTTTGGCGGCGCCATCGCCGATCGCCTGGGCGCCAAGCCGATGATTATTACCGGCATGCTGCTGCGCGCGCTGGGCTTCGCGCTGATGGCTGTCGCCGATCAACCCTGGATACTGTGGCTGTCCTGCCTGCTGTCGGGCCTGGGCGGCACGCTGTTTGACCCGCCGCGCACCGCGCTGGTGGTTAAGCTTACCCGGCCCCACGAGCGCGGCCGGTTCTTTTCGCTGTTAATGATGCAGGATAGCGCCTGTTCGGTGATCGGGGCGCTTATCGGCAGTTGGCTGCTGAAGTACAATTTCCATCTGGTGTGCTGGGCGGGAGCGCTGATGTTTATCCTGGCGGCGCTGTTCAACGCCTGGTGGCTGCCGGCATACCGCATTTCGTCGGTGCGCGCGCCCATGATGGACGGCATGCGGCGGGTGCTTAGGGATCGGCGCTTCGTGACCTACGTGCTGACGTTGACCGGCTATTATATGCTGGCGGTGCAGGTGATGCTGATGTTGCCGATCCGGGTTAACGAAGTGGCGGGACAGCCCGCCGCGGTAAAATGGATGTACGCGATCGAGGCGGTATTGTCCCTGACGCTGCTTTATCCCATCGCCCGCTGGAGTGAAAAGCGCGTCAGCCTGGAAGTGCGGCTTATGGCGGGGCTGCTTATCATGACCCTGAGCCTGTTTCCCATCGGCATGACCGGCAGCCTGCAGATGCTGTTTTGCCTGATCGGCATGTTTTACCTGGGGTCGATCATAGCCGAACCGGCCAGGGAGACCCTGGGCGCATCATTGGCGGACAGCCGGGCCAGGGGCAGCTACCTGGGTTTCAGCCGACTCGGGCTGGCGCTCGGCGGCGCCATTGGCTATAGCGGCGGCGGCTGGTTATACGACGTCGGGCACAGGCTGGATTTTCCCAATCTGCCCTGGATCATGCTGGGCCTTATCGGACTGGCGACCCTGTTCGGGCTGTACCGCCAGTTCCACCGGCGCAGGATTGAGCCGGCGATGCTAAGCGGCCGCTGAGGGTTGGTGCCCGGGCGCCTGTTGTCGCATAATGACTATCAACACCGCGCGGCGCGCCCCGGTATGACGCGCCGCGCTCATTCAACCAGGAGAACATGCCTCATTATGAAACTCTACATTTATGAGCACTGCCCTTTTTGCGTCAAGGCACGGATGATATTCGGCCTGAAAAATATCCCCGTCGGCCTTCAGGTACTCCTTAACGATGACGAGGCCACGCCCATCGGCATGGTAGGCAAAAAAGTCGCGCCGATCCTGCAAAAGGACGACGGCAGCTACATGCCTGAAAGCATGGATATCGTCCATTTCGTCGATACCCACTACGGCAGCCCCCTGGTGACGGGACCAGCCAACCCGGCCATCGGCGCATGGCTTGAAGCCAATCATCCGGTTTCTTATCCACTGGTGTTGCCGCGCAATGTCAACGGCAAGTTTGAAGAGTTCTCCACCCCTGAGGCGCGCGGCTACTTTATCAAGAAAAAGGAAGCCGCCAACGGCAGCTTTGAGGAGCACCTTTCCCATACGCCGGGGCTGGTAAAAAAAATCAATCAGCAGCTGCGCGAGCTTGACCCGCTGATCCAGCGGTCAAACGCCTGTAACGGCGAGTTGTCCGATGACGATTTCCATTTATTTGCCCGCCTGCGTTCCCTGACCATCGTCGCCGGGCTGGAATGGCCGACCCGGGTGGCCGAATACCGCGATAATATGGCCAAGCAGGCCCAGGTCAACCTGCTTAGCAGCGTCGCGCAATAACCACCCTGCCCGCGCCCGGCCGGAACCCGCCGGGCGCCGAGTCATTCCTTTGGCAATTTCAGTTTTTTTGCGGTGCCGGCGCCGTGATCCGGCGCTCCTTACGCCTGGGCAAATCTGTTACCCTTTAACGGGCTGGATCCGCGGCATCGATCGTTGAGGACAGTATGGAAAATCGTTTCACTGCGTGGTTTACGTTGCTTTCCAGCTGCGTGCTGGCCGGCAGTTTATTAAGCGGCTGCAATAATTTAACGCAATACACCATCAGCGAACAGGACGTGAACGCTTATCTGCAAAAACATAACGACTTCAGTAAAGACATCGGCGTTCCCGGCGTGGCCAACGCCCATATCGCGGTGACCAACCTGACAAGCGAAATCGGGCGCGCCGAGCCCAATAAAGTGCGGTTATCCGGTCACGCCATGGTGAATGTCGATTCCCTGTTCGGGTCGCAGCAGGCCGAGGCCACCCTGACGCTGCAGGCACAGCCGTATTATGACAAGTCTCAGGGCGCGGTGTTTCTAAAGGAGATGCGTCTAGTTGATTATCAGGTGCAGCCGGCGAATGTCGACACCACCTTTCGCGCGTTGTCGCCTTATCTTGACCATGCGCTGAAATCCTATTTCGATAACACGCCGGCTTATGTGCTGGATGCCAGTCGGAATAAAAACGAGGCGTTGGTGAAAAAGCTGGCCCAGGGGCTGGAAGTGAAACCGGGCAAGCTGGTGATTCCGTTTGGGTGAAACCCATGGGCTTATGCCAGCTTGACCCGTCTGGTGCGGGAACTGCGATGGCGGGCTTAGGCGGTCGGGGTTTCGTCCAGTTCTTCGCGCAGCGCCTCGAGGGCTTCGCGGGAGACTATCGCCAGCGCCCGGTAAAAATCGCCGGTGGCGCAGGCCTCGACCTTAGCTAAAAAGCCATCGCTCCAGGGCAGCAGAAAGCGGTCGAACAGCTGGCGCTGCGCCAGGGTTTCATCTAATCGGGCGTGGTCTTCCAGCCACGAACCGGCCAGCAGCAAAGCGCCGAAATGATCGGCCGGGCCGTCGCCGGCCGGCATGCCCAGCTGTTGCAGGAACGCGCCGACCTCGCCCGCATCCGCCGCCAGCCACGCGGAGCGCAGCGGCGAGACCATGGCCTCGTCCCCGGCGAACAGCCGCGCGTATTGCCCGGCCAGCGCCGTGGGATCGCAGCTTTGCTGCAGGCGGGCCAGCAGGGCATCTTGTTCCAGCGGCCAGTGGGCCGCCAGCTTGCCCTCGCCGATAAGCGCCATCAGCGGCGCCAGCGTGGCATCCTGCGGCTGCCGGTAAAATAACGTTCCCAGCACCCGGCAAACCATGGAAAAATCATTCATCATTTATATCCGTGTTAATTAGCAAGGTAAAACCGGCGCCGACCTTGGCATAAAACGGCCGCGGATGCAATGGCGTCAATACCCGTTCGGGCGATCCACCCGGCCGAGCGGCGTTTGTCCGGCCTCGATGCGCCGTATATTATCCGCAATGCTGTCCATGGCCAGGGGCGGCAGCGTCGTGGCGGCAATATGCGGGGTCAGGGTAATACGTGGCGCGGACCAGAAGGGATGGTCGCGCGGCAGCGGCTCCTGCCGGCAGACATCAAGCGTCGCCGCGGCGATGTGTCCCCGCGCCATGGCGTCAAGCAGGTCGCGTTCGATCAGATGGGCGCCGCGGGCAATATTAATGATATACGCGCCGCGATTGAGACGCGCAAACAGCGCGATATTGAGGAAACCCGCGGTCTGCGGCGTATTCGGCAGCAGGTTGACCAAAACCTGAACGCCGCTGAGAAACGCGCCAAGACTTGCCTCGCCGGCAAAACCGGCCACTCCCGGGATAGGCTTCGTCCGCCGGCTCCAGCAACGCACCGGGAAGCCCAAGCCACGCACCGCCATCGCCACTTTACCACCCAGTACCCCTGCGCCGGCGACGCCGACGACAAAAGTGTCCCGCGCGGGCAACGCCAGCTCTTGCCATTCCCCCAGGCTTTGTTGCCGGTCGTACTCATCCAGGCGCCGGTAGTAGCGCAGCACCGCGGCGACGGTATACTCGACCATTTGCTGCGCCATGCCGGCATCCTCCAGCCGCAGCAGCGGTACAGACTCCGGCAGCATGTCAGGATGCAAACGCACCTGATCCATCAACGCATCCACCCCCGCGCCAAGGACAAACACGCCCTTAAGCCCTGAACGGCCTGCCAGCATGCCGTGGGGAGGGTGCCAGACCACGGCATAATCGGCCGGCAGGCTATCGCCCTCCCGCCACGGCCTGATATCAGCGCCGGGCAACCGCCGCCGCAGGCCATCGATCCAAACCGCCGGGTTTTCCTGCGGGTGATAAAAAATGATCCTCATTAATGAAAATCCTTTCATCGTCAGTTTTATTTCACTCTTTGGCATTCAACATACCGTCAGCACAGGCAAAGCACAATCTTCGCCAGGATGAGCGTCCCGGCGGGCAAATTGGCGACACATGCTAAAAATTGCAATAGCTTATGATAGCGCCGCGGCATATAGTCACTTTTCACCAGCATTTAACATTTTGTGCTCTATTGCCTTTACTTATGCCACCCAGTTAAGGAGTTTTAAACATAAAAAAGCCTCCTGGTAAGAACTAATTAGTGAAATCGTTCAGATTTTCCTCAGACAATGACTGATGGAAATCGTAATACAAAACTTTTCCAATTCTCTTGTGAAAAGATGTAAGCAACGGCTATTTTTTTTGCTGCAGGCCGCATCCGGCCGCGGTATTCATAAGGAAGTGATAATGAATAATTATTCAAGATCGCCGCGCTTACGGGTTCTAATACAAATCAACGTCCTGATATCTCGGCCCTATTGTGAAGGTAGCGGGAGGTGATATCGGCATCGATACCGCCCATAGCCGATAGCAGGAACTTTTTTTCCTGGTCATGGGGGCGCTTAACAATCTGGGTATTTACAACTAAAAGTTTAAAATTCGCGCGCATCTATTCTCCTGGCGATTCAAGTGAAACAATGAAATTTTATAAAAAATGGACAGTACCCATGCAAATAATTGGGTTTTGTAATTTCACTTGCGCAAAATGGCCTGATTTGATGTTTTTAAATTCAGATTTATTACCATCGCGACTTTTCACGTCTCGTCTATTGTTTATAGGAACCTAAGAACGTCAAACATAAACATCGGGTAGGGAGGAAGCCATGAGCAGGTGAAGGTATGATGAAAATAATAAAATATCAGGCAGTTGCCCATTATAAATTTTAAAATTTTATGATTACGTGTAACTTGCGGATCAGCGATACGATAAGAAAAAAAATACTATTGAGGTATTTGGAGATGAAACTTACACAACCCATCACGATCAATCATCTTGATGTAAAAATTGCGCCCAACATCCATAACCGACTTCGCTGGAAAGAGTATCAGATACTTAATTTATTAATCCAGAATTCGCCGGCGGCGGTTACGCGCGCCGAATTGGTCAACCAGATATGGAAAGGAACATATTGTTCAGATTCAACCATTAACCAAACGATAAAATCCATCCGGCAGAAGCTGGGGGATGATAACCACGACATTATCAAAACAATACCGCGTATAGGCTATGTTATCGAAGAAAAACAGATGGTTAATATCTTTTTCAACCCACAATCCATCGATGAGCCCGCCGCGCCGGAGCCGGTAAAGCCACGGGAAGCGCCGTCACCCGCGGCTGAGTTGGCCTTAGAGCAGGGTATCCAGAATGCGTCCGGCAACGATGAAGCGTTTTATGAGCAGCTCACATGGTCATTACCGCCGCCGTCGAGAATAACAAAAACCATTAACAGAACCACAGCGAATAGATCGAGTTCGTTTAAAAATGTGTCTTACGCCTCGGCGGCGCGGCTTCTGCAAACAAAAAATAAAATCATATTGGCAATTGTCGCTTTTTTTATTTTATCCCCTTTGATAATGTATGTATTTTCAACGATTAAGCTCCCTTTTGCCTCATATGCCCTGGAACTGGCCCGGTTCAATAAGGTTACCGCGGTGACCCTGACGTGCCCATTGGGATATAACAGCTCTTCCAGCGATGCGTTTGCCTGTAAAAACCTGACGGTAAAATTTGACGGTGTGGCTTTTGATTGTCAGTCTTTAGGGGCTAAATAACACCTTGCGTTCTTGAAACTGTCGTTACCCTTTTCCTTGCAAGCCCGAATTACCATTCGGGCTTTTTTTTTGCAAAAAAAACGGCATTTGCAGCCCCATGTGAAATGAAATTTTTTATAAAAAGACCTGCTGCGGCGACACATTTTAGTTTCATGAAACTGAATTCATAACTTCAAAATGATTTTACTTTATTTTATTTGCAGATAAAGGTATTTAGCTCTATTTTTCAGTTATTCGATAAATTTATATTTCGGAAACGTGCCGGTAACTTTCATGTGATCAATGTTTAAACGCGACATCGACATTACTTTTTTTTCAAAACAGTTTTTAATCGCAGAGGAACATGAGAGCTATAATCTATAATTCATTGTGGATCATACTTGAGAAATTTTGCTTTGCCGGCGCGGGCATCATTTCAGCAATGTATACAGCCCGCTACCTTGGGCCCGAAAATTTCGGGACGTTAAGTTATCTGGTGTCTATTATTGCTTTGATATTACCTTTTATACAGCTAGGCAGTGACAATATTTTATTTAATCGCATAGCAAAAAAACCGCACAGCGGCTTGAATCTGATGGTGGCCTCTCTGCGGATAAAGTTTCTGATGTTTATTGTTTTTAGTATCGGATTGCTTGGCTGGGCTTATTATACTTTGCCACGGGAACACTTCAAAATTCTGTTGTTTTTATTACTGGGTACATTTTTTACCTTACGGGATATCTACAAGCTATATTATGACGCCACTCTGGCGTCCAAGATTAACCTGATTATCAACAACACGGCGCTGGTGATATTTGTTGCGACTAACCTGCTATTTGTTTGGCTGCACTTGAGCCTGGTATGGTTTGCGGTTTCCCTGGCGGGCAGAAGTTTTATCCCCTATGTCGTGCGTAGAATACTGTTTCATCGGGACCAGCGAACTAAGGGGTTCCATTATAAAAGAAAGCTGAAGGCCAAATACAGTCGCTTTTATAATATCTATTTACTGAAGGTGGGTCTTCCCCTGGCGGTATCGAGTTTGTCCATCGTGATCTATACCCGTATCGATCAGATCATGCTGGCGAATTTCATCGGTTACCATGCGGTGGGTATTTATGGCGCGGCTCTGGCGATAAGCGGGGGATGGGTACTGGTTCCCATGGCGCTGATTACCTCGTTTATGAGCACCATCGCCAGCGAGCGCGATGCCGTTAAGGCGGCTGACCGGGCGCGCATGCTTTACATGATAACCCTGGCGCTGTGCGCGCCGGTGATTATAGTTTTATGTTTTTTTAGCCACGATATCATACAGTTAGTTTATGGTGCCGCCTATAAAGACTCGGCGTCCATTCTGTTGATATGTGCATTGACATCCCTTTGCAGCGTATTGGGCACCATCTCGTATCGGATAATAATAATGCACTCCGGCTATCATTTTGTCGCATTAAAGATGCCGGTTATCGCATTACTGAATATAGGACTTAATTATCACTTTATTCCCCTGTTCGGCATAAAGGGAGCGGCGCTATCGACATTATTATCCGAAGCCGTATCGCTATTAGTACTCAATGCGTTGTTCAAAAAAGGGTTAGTCACTAGCCAGATGTTCAGTGCCTATAAAAGTATTCCAAAATTTATAATCGAGGTGCAAAACTATGTTAAATCCACTCGTCAGGCAAGCCTCTAAGTTGCTGCCGGATTCCCTGTATCATCAATTGAAATACGTGCGTGTATTCAAAAAATGGCCGAACATTTCCCAACCCACCACCTTTAGCGAAAAAATCACCATCCGTAATTTTCGGCCGAAACCGATCTATACCAATCTGGCCGATAAATATCTGGTGCGGGACTATATCGCCAACACCATTGGTGAAAAATACCTTATTGAACTGCACGCCGTGTTCGATGAACTGACGGAAGACATTTATGCCGCCCTGCCGCAGGCGTTTGTCATCAAGGCCAACCATGGCTCCGGTTTTAATTTAGTGGTACATGATAAAGCGGACACCACATTTGCCCAGCTCAGCGCGTTAACCCGCTTCTGGACCAAGACCAACTATTATAAAACCAGCCGGGAACGTCATTATAAACAAATCCAGCCCCGTATCCTGGTGGAGCACCTGCTGCAGGACGATGGACATATCCCCAACGATATCAAATTCCACTGTTTTAATCAGCAGGGCGAGATGCATATTTTCATCCAGGTCGATTACGACCGTTATGGGCTGCATCGCCGGGACGTATTCGATACGGATTGGCGCAAGACGGATATCAGGATGGGACTGCCGAACAACGCAACGCCCATGCCCGCGCCCAAGAACCTGCCGGAAATGGTGGGACTGGCGAAACGCCTGGCGGCGGATTTTAATTACGTCCGGGTGGATTTTTATGAAGCCGACGGTAATGTGTATTTTGGCGAGTTAACCTTTACCCCCGGCGGCGGCCTGTGCAAAATGTACCCTGAAGGCGTGCAGCATCAGTGGGGCAGTTTTTTCACCGAGTGACACCAGTGGCCTTGGCAAGTGAGATCATAACCATAAGATGTGATTAAACGTATTATTACTGCTCCCATATTATTGCTATGTGGATTGGGAATAGTACCGCCCGCGCGCATGAACGGGCCGGCTATTCCCCGCTTTTTCGACAATATCCCACCGGCGCAAAGGCCGGGACCCGATCCGTTTTGCCGCCCGTCCACTCCCCTGCCCCGCCCCGGCGCGCTTATTTTAAAAGCCTGATTACAGGCCCGGTTGCGTTACCCGCGCCGCCAGGCTGGCGATACGCTCAAACCCTGAGCAAACAACGCATTCGTGATAAATTATACTTGACCGGAATGGGCTGAATCCCTATAGTACCGCCCCGTTGACCCTTGGTTAACAACGTGGTGAGGTGTCCGAGTGGCTGAAGGAGCACGCCTGGAAAGTGTGTATACGAGAAATCGTATCGAGGGTTCGAACCCCTCTCTCACCGCCAAAATTAAGGTGGTCAAGGTGCCGGTCAAAATTACCGTCCTTGAACGCAAAAGAAAGCCCGGATTATTTCCGGGCTTTTTTTATGTCTTCACCACGGCGCTCGTCCACCGCCGCGCGGGTGTTGAAGATCAGCCATAGGCATTCAGCGTGCGCTGGCACAGCGCGGAGCGAACGCAATCCTGCTTGCCAAAACGTATGATCCCGATCATTTCATCGTCCTCACTGAATCGCTCCAGGGCATCCGCCAGTCCCGATTTTACGCCTCTTGGCAAATCGCACTGGGTAATATCGCCGTTAACGATGACCGTGACGTTTTCTCCCAAACGGGTTAAAAACATTTTCATTTGGTTAACGGTAACATTCTGCGCTTCATCTAAAATAACCACCGCATTTTCAAATGTGCGTCCACGCATATAGGCAAAAGGGGCAATTTCGACTTTGCCGATTTCAGGACGCAGGCAATATTGCATAAAAGACGACCCCAGCCGGCGCAGTAAAATATCATAAACCGGCCGGAAATAAGGGGCGAATTTTTCAGCAATATCACCAGGCAGGAAACCCAGATCCTCGTCGGCCTGCAATACGGGCCGGGTAACGATAATACGATCAACTTCTTTATGGATTAACGCGTCCGCCGCCTTGGCGGCGCTCAGGAAGGTTTTACCGCACCCCGCCTCTCCGGTGGCAAAAATTAACTGTTTGGTCTCAATGGCTGTTAAATAAGCTTCCTGGACTTCATTGCGTGCCTCTATTAACCTGGTGTCGCGACTGTCGCGCGCCATGCCTATCGATTCAATTCCGCTCATATGAACAAGAGAAGTGACCGAGTCCTCCTCACGCATTTTGTGATTGCGTGATTCACGCCGGATAACGCGTTTAGCTTCGCGACGAGCTTTGATCACTACTTTTTGTCTTCCCATAAGTGGCACCTTACAGTTTGTTTCACCATTCACCCAGGCATAGACCCGGTGATTACGCTTCACATTCAGATGAGGTTGTGGCTTCCTTTAAAGCCATAATAGCCATGAGACAAGATGACAGAGCCTGTTGGATCCGCGTGAACAATACGGACGCGACGGGATGCGCATCGGTTGAAAAATAGCAGCAGAGTTGAGAACACAAGAGAAAAATAACATTGCCGGTCGGCAAAAACGGAGTTGGTAACAGAGTGTTGAATTTACAACCGCCGAACGTTCCGGAGGCGATTGATGCAGAACCTGGTATTGCCATCAGCCCATAAAAGGACACTGTCATTAGCGATCCCCGCAGTGAGGTTAAGAACTTCGCATCTGAACAACTTTCTAAACTAGCGCTTGATGTCTTGAGTATAATGACATTGCTACAAAGTGCGCTCCAATTGCAATATTTTTTTTGGCATTCGGGCAAATAATAAGCAATCGCCGTTGCGCTTGATCGGTTTCAGGCAGACAAAATATATCCTCCGGCCTTAATTACACGCCGTTATATACCCGCCCGGCGGGCATTTTCCGGTCACGCAGATAAAAAACGCCGGCCGACGATAAACATCAATTATTACAAATTTGATTAAACGATCGCCGCCGGGTGCCATACCCTGGTCGGACCGGCCATCATTTAACCATAAGTTAATACTTTATTAACCCGGTTGCACTTGGTTGCAACATTGGCGATAGTGATGTCTCACAGGCTCGCCGGGGGAAAGCGATGGGAACCACTACGATGGGGGTAAAGCTTGACGATGCCGCCAGGGAAAGGATTAAAAACGCGGCGCGACAAATCGATCGCACCCCGCATTGGTTAATTAAGCAAGCTATCTTCCATTACCTGGATGAGCTGGAAAAAGGCCACGCCGTGGCGCAGGACGCCACGGCCGACGAGCCGGATGCGCTTGAGCCGCAGGCCATGGAAACACGCCAGCCTTTTTTGGAATTCGCCGAACAGGTATTGCCGCAATCGGTATTGCGCGCGGCCGTGACCGCCGCCTGGCGCCGGCCGGAAACCGAAGCCGTGCCGCTGCTGATTGAGCAGGCGCGCCAGCCGGCCGCGGCGGCGCAGATACGCCAGTTGGCGCGCCGCCTGACCGAAACGCTGCGCGATCAAAGCGCCGCCGGCGGCCGAGCCGGTATGGTCCAGGGGTTTTTGCAGCAGTTTTCACTGTCCTCGCACGAAGGCGTGGCGTTAATGTGCCTGGCGGAGGCGCTGCTGCGCGTGCCGGATAAAGCCACCCGCGATGCGCTGATCCGCGATAAAATCAGCCAGGGCAACTGGCAGCCCCATATTGGCCGCAGCCGATCGGTATTCGTCAACGCCGCCACCTGGGGCTTGCTGTTTACCGGCCGCCTGGTTGCCACTCATAACGAGGCCAGCCTGTCGCGCTCGCTAAATCGTATTATCGGCAAAAGCGGCGAGCCGTTAATCCGCAAAGGCGTGGATATGGCCATGCGCCTGATGGGAGAACAGTTCGTCACCGGCGAGCATATCGGCCAGGCGCTGGCCAATGCCCACCGGCTGGAACAACGCGGTTTTCGCTACTCCTACGATATGCTGGGCGAAGCGGCGCTGACCGAAGACGACGCCCAGGCTTACCTTCTTTCCTACCAGCAGGCCATCCACGCCATCGGCAAAGCGTCCAACGGACGCGGCATTTATGAAGGGCCGGGCATTTCCATCAAGCTCTCCGCCCTGCATCCGCGCTATGCGCGCTCGCAGTACGCCCGGGTGATGGACGAGCTATACCCCCGGCTGCTGGCGTTAACCCTGCTGGCGCGCCAGTATGATATCGGCATTAATATCGATGCCGAAGAGGCGGACCGGCTGGAGCTGTCGCTGGATTTATTGACCCGGCTGTGTTTTGAGCCGGCGCTGGCGGGCTGGAACGGCATCGGTTTTGTGATCCAGGCTTATCAGAAGCGCTGTCCGTTTGTTATCGACGAGCTTATCGATCTCGCCCAGCGCAGCCAGCGGCGCCTGATGATCCGCCTGGTGAAAGGGGCCTATTGGGACAGCGAGATCAAACGCGCGCAGGTGGAGGGGCTTGAAGGCTATCCGGTCTACACCCGCAAGGTCTATACCGACGTCGCCTACCTCGCCTGCGCGCGTAAGCTGCTGGCGGTGCCGCACCATGTCTACCCGCAGTTCGCCACCCACAACGCCCAGACGCTGGCGGCCATCTATCATTTCGCCGGCCAGAACTATTATCCGGGACAATATGAGTTCCAATGCCTGCACGGCATGGGCGAGCCGCTGTATGACCAGGTGGTGGGGCCGGTGGCCGACGGCAGGTTAAACCGCCCCTGCCGCATCTACGCCCCGGTGGGCACCCATGAAACCCTGCTGGCCTATTTGGTGCGCCGGCTGCTGGAAAACGGCGCCAATACTTCATTCGTTAACCGTATCGCCGATGGCGCCTTGTCGCTGGACAGCCTGATAACCGACCCGGTGGACGAGGCGCTGGCCATCGGCGAACGCGAAGGCGCCGTCGGGATGCCCCATCCGCGCATCCCCCTGCCCCGCCAGCTTTACGGCTCGTCCCGGCTTAACTCCGCCGGTATCGATTTGGCCAATGAACATCGCCTCGCCTCACTGTCCAGCGCCTTGCTCAACAGCGTCAACACGCACTGGCGCGCCCAGGCCGGGGACCCCGGCGAACACTCCGGCGAGGCGGGCCATGACGTGCTCAATCCGGCCGACGCGCGCGACCGCGTCGGCGAGTGCCTAGACGCCCGCGAAGACGAGGTCGAGCGGGCTATTGCCGGCGCGGAGCACCACGGCGCGATGTGGTCGGCAACGCCTTGCGCCGAACGCGCGGCGATGTTGAATCATGCGGCGGAATTGCTGGAACAGCGTATGCCGACCCTTATCGGCCTGCTGATCCGCGAAGCCGGCAAAAGCTATGCCGGCGCCATCGCCGAAGTGCGCGAGGCCGCCGATTTCCTGCGCTATTACGCCGGCCAGATCCGGGAATTTGATCGCGACGGCTGCCGTCCGCTGGGACCGGTGGCCTGCATCAGCCCCTGGAACTTCCCGTTGGCCATCTTTACCGGCCAGGTGGCGGCGGCGCTGGCGGCGGGCAACAGCGTGCTGGCAAAACCCGCGGAACAAACGCCGCTGGTGGCCGCGCAGGCCATCGGCATCCTGCTGGAGGCCGGTATCCCCCCCGGCGTGCTGCACCTGCTGCCGGGCGGCGGCGAGACCGTCGGCGCGACGCTTGTGGGCGACGCGCGGGTGCGCGGCGTGATGTTTACCGGCTCAACCGACGTCGCGCGCCAGATACAGATGACGCTTGCAAAACGGCTGGACCCGCAGGGCCGTCCGGTACCGCTGGTCGCCGAAACCGGCGGGCTGAACGCCATGATCGTCGATTCGTCCGCCCTGACGGAACAGGTGGTAAACGATGTCATCGTCTCGGCGTTCGACAGCGCCGGACAGCGGTGTTCGGCGTTGCGGTTATTATGCATCCAGGAAGAGGTGGCCGAACGCACGCTGCGCATGCTGCGCGGCGCCATGGCGCAGTACAGCCTGGGCGATCCGCAACTGCTGTCCACCGATATCGGCCCGGTCATCGACGCCCGGTCCAGACAGGCCATCGAGGATCATATCGCCACCCAGCGCGCGTCCGGCCATCCGGTCTGGCAAAGCGCCCATAATGAAGGCGACGGGCGGCAATCCCGCAGCGCCGGCAACTTTGTCGTGCCTACCCTCATTGAGCTTGACAACGTGGCGCAGCTTGACAAGGAAGTGTTTGGCCCGGTACTGCACGTGGTGCGCTACCGCAGCCGCGACCTGAACGCCCTGCTTGAGCAGATTAACGCCGGCGGGTACGGCCTGACCCTGGGCCTGCATACCCGCATTGACGAAACCATTAGTCGGGTAATTGAAAAGGCGCGCGTGGGCAACTGTTATGTCAACCGCAATATCGTCGGCGCCGTGGTCGGCGTACAGCCTTTTGGCGGGGAAGGCTTGTCCGGCACCGGTCCCAAAGCCGGCGGGCCGCTGTATCTTTACCGCCTGTTGTCCCAGCGGCTGGGCGATGCGCCGCCCGACCCGCTGCGCGCGCGGGACGCGGCCGACGCCTGCCCCACGCCGCAGCCGGCCTTTGAGGCGCTGATGGCCTGGGCCGAAACGCACCGTCCCGATGACCACGCGCGGCTGCGGCGCTTTGGCGAACTGTCGCTGGCCGGCACGGCAAGGCCGCTTACCGGCCCGACCGGCGAACAGAACACCTATCGCTTGTTGCCGCGCGAACGCGTGCTGTGCCTGGCCGATGACGAACAGGACCGGATAACGCAGCTGGCGGCGGCGTTAAGCATCGGCTCCCTGGTGCTGTGGCAGGACGCGCCGGAGTCGCGCGCGCTGCGCGACGGCCTGCCGGAGACGGCGCAGGCGCGCATTGTGCTGCATGACGACTGGCTCAAGGCGCCGGATCCGTTTGACGCGGTGCTGTTCCATGGCGACTCGGACCGGCTTTTGCAGATCTGCGGCGCCGTCGCGCGGCGGCCCGGCCCCATTATCCAGGTGCACGGCTACGCGCGCGGCGAAACGGCGATTTGGCTGGAACGGTTATTGCTGGAACGGGCGGTAAGCATCAATACCGCCGCCGCGGGCGGCAACGCCAGCCTGATGACCATCGGCTAGCACAACCAGACCGCCCCTTGATATCGTATTGAACCCGATCGGGGCGGCAACCGGCCGGCACGTTAAAAATTACGCTGCCAGTGGAGGTATTGGCCGTATTTACGCAAGGCGATACGGTAATTGCTTTGGCCGGCGTCGGGAACATCCTCGCTGAGCATTTGCGGGCCGCAGGGCAGCTCGAATTTATCATGGGGATAATTTCTGGCCGCCAGTATTTCATCAAGGCGGCGCAGGCGTACCACATATTCCCTAATAGTGCTGTGACTCATCGCCGTCTGTTCAAATAAATACTGTTTGAATGCTTTGATATCGAAATAATTGGCTTCACTGTTGCAGGAAATAACGCTGCAAAACCGGCACAGGGCCGTCAGCTCTTTATTCAGGCTTTGCCAGACATTATCGTCGATAAGCTGGTCCATGCCGGCGATGGCTTCTTTATTGATTATCTGCCCGCGAAATACCAGCGTCATCCGGTCCAGCGGCTTGCCGCACTGGCAGCAATGGGTTTGGCAGTGCTTGAAATCCTTCAAGTAACGGCTTAAGGGACGTTTTTTTCCCACTTTGGCTAACATGTCGTTTTCCCTAGTGCTAAGAATAGCGCTCTGCGTAGCGCGGCGAACGCGCGCTATTGAGAGCCATTTAATATGGCGTAATATGTCTGTCAGCGTGCTTTACAGCGAAGGGAATCAGCGTTTCCCTTACCGGCCGCTAACGATCGTTATTCAGGCGAGCGCGCAAACGTTTAATCGCCTGGCTGTGCAATTGACTGACGCGTGATTCGCCAACCTCCAGCACCGCGCCGATTTCCTTCAGGTTTAATTCTTCCTGGTAATAAAGCACCAGGACCATTTTTTCCCTTTCCGGCAATCCTTCTATCGCCTCGATGACCCTTTCCCGTACATTATTTTCCATCAATATCTGGAGCGGGTTGGCGTCTTCGTGTCCCGGCAATAGATTATCGGCACTGTCGCCGTGATCTTCACACCATTCGTCATAAGAAAAGAGTTGACTGTTATTGGTGTCGAGCAAAATCTGCCGGTATTCCGTAAGCGTAATATTCAGCGTTTGAGCCACTTCCTGCTCGGTCGCCACCCGGCCCAACTGCTGTTCGGCCTGATGAATGGCCTGCGCCACTTCCCGCGCGTGGCGGCGCACGCTTCTGGGCACCCAGTCCCGGCTGCGCAGTTCATCAAGCATGGCGCCGCGGATACGCTGCACCGCGTAAGTGGTAAAGGCCGTGCCCTGCAGACAGTCGTAACGTTCCACCGCGCTCAGCAGGCCTATCCCACCCGCCTGCAGCAGATCGTCGAGTTCCACGCTCGCCGGAAGCCGGACCTGCAGACGCAGCGCCTCGTGACGGACCAACGGAATATAGCGCTGCCACAGGGACTGTTTATCTATTACCCCCGTGGCGGTATACAGATCGCTCACCATGACTATCCTACATTGATCCTGTTATCGCCGTTATTATCCGGTTACCCGGCGCGGTCAATCGGCAGAATAGTCGCTTAAATACCCCTCTATTTATACTTTGCCGGAGACCCTGGCATTTATCTTGTATAAACAGGCTGTTATCGTCGCCGGCGGCGATTATTATTTTAGCGCGGCGGTGATTAAAGCAAAAAAAGCCCCGCATAAGCGGGGCCTGTCGGCAACAAAGGCGCCATAA
>NZ_DASWOM010000037.1:0-37205 GCF_036398755.1 Acerihabitans sp.
CAGCTTTATCGAGGATCATTTGCGCTTCCATGCGCGGCATTTAAACCAGTAGCCGGCGAATAGTCGGTCATGCAGCCATGCAAACATATGCTAATACATGAGCGCAGCCATCAAGCCATGAGAATTGTTCCCGGTACGCCCATACCGCGCAAAACCCAAAAAATCCATTTTCTTGCAGACGATGGTGTTGACCTTGTGCCGGCATAGAGTGCGCCGGCATCCGGCACCACCTAAATCCGCCAATCGCATGGCAAGCGAAACCCCACCGTTGTGACATATCGCCCGCCGCAGGCGAACCCCCCGCGGGATGCGGCCTTATCCCCGGGTGGCGCCGGCGGCGACAGCCTCCACGTCGCGCAGCGCCTGCAGCAGGATGGCGTCGTTGAGGGCTATCGGCACCAGGTGGATGGATTCGCCCGGCTGGAGGGTGCGGTCGATTATCCGGCCGACGGCGTCGCGGTCGTTAATATCCACGCGCAGCGCCGCCAGGGATGTCGGCAGGCCGAAGCGGCCCCAGGCGGCGCTTAGCGCGCGCAGGGTGTCATGTTGTCCCAGCAGGGCGCACTGGACCAGGATGCCGTAGGCCACTTTGGTGCCGTGTAAAAAGGGCGCGGTGGCGGGCAGCGCGGTTAAGCCGTTATGGACCGCGTGCGCGGCCGCCACGCGGGTGTAGCGTTCGCCCAGGCCGCCCACCATGCCGCCGGCCGCGATGATGGCGTCCACAACGTCGAGAAAATCCTGGCTAAGATCGCCACGGTCCAGCGCCGCGAGCGCGGCGGCGCTTTGGTTAAGCAGCACATCGCGCGCCGCCAGCGCGGTCTGGAGCCCCAGACGTACCGTGAGCGGCAGTTTTTCCGGTTCGGGGCTGAGCACCACCGCCTCATACCATTTCGCCAGCGTGTCGCCGATGCCCGCCAGCAGGTAGGCTTTCGGCGCCGCCAGGATGATGCGCGGCTCCACCAGCACCAGGTGGTTGGCGTCGGGGAAGATTTCAAAGCGCAGGGCCTGCCCGGCGTCGTTATACCAGACCGACAGCGGCGTCCAGGCCGCGCAGGTGGCGGCGATGGTGGGTATCGCCACCAGCGGGATCCCCAGGCGCCTCGCCACCACCTTGGCGGTATCCAGCACCGCCCCGCCGCCGACGCCTATCACCACCCGGCGATCGCCGCCGGCCCGGCGCGCCAGCTCCGCCACGTCGCGCTCGCTGCAATGGCCGGAAAACCCGATGCGCACCGCGCCCGGGGCGTCAAAGGACGCAGGCAGGTAGGCGCGCGCCGCCGCCAGCGCCCGTTCGCCATAAATCCAGACCGCGTTTTCCAGCACGTCCGCAGGATAAAATTGCGCCAGTTGTTCGATGGCGCCAGGGTAGGAATAATAATTATCGGGAGAAACCTGTACACGGA
This sequence comes from Acerihabitans sp., assembly GCF_036398755.1. Lineage (NCBI taxonomy): Bacteria > Pseudomonadati > Pseudomonadota > Gammaproteobacteria > Enterobacterales > Pectobacteriaceae > Acerihabitans > Acerihabitans sp. The sequence continues at coordinate 1,404 of NZ_DASWOM010000037.1, forward strand.
TTGCGTATGACATGCCTTGGCCTGTAAAAAATGAGCGCGACGGGCCAACGTGCGTCATCGCCCCGCCCCGCGCTGAAAAGAAAAGATTATCTTATGGGCTAACGGGGCAATGATTAAGCATTTTTTCAGCATATGGAAAGCCGATCGCGCTATAAAGCCCGTGCGTCGTCGTCGTGGCGATCGGCGACAGCGGGCCGGTCGGGAAATATCATCTCACCGTAGGGCACCAGGCGCGAGCCGTGGCTCCATTTGTAGCCCAGCCAGATAACCAGGAACAGCGGGATGCCGATATAGGTGGCGGTGACGCCGTACCAATCGATGCGATCCTGCAAAAACGCCTGGTAGTTTTGGCCAAGCGTTATCATCAGGCACAGCACAAAGGCAAAGATCGGCCCCAGCGGGAAAAAACCCGAGATATACGGCAGATCGGCGAGTTTGCGGCCCTGGATGATGTAACCGCGCCGAAAACGGTAATGGCTGATGGCGATGCCCAGCCAGGCGATGAATCCGGTCATGCCCGAGGTGTTGAGCAGCCATAAATAGACGGTCTGGTTGCCGTACATCGAGGTTAAAAAGCACAGGCCGGCCATGATGGTGGTCAGGTAGAGCGCGTTGCGCGGCACCCCTCCCCTGGATAAGCGGGCGAAAATCTTCGGCGCCTTGCCTTCGCAGGCCAGCATATACAGCATGCGGGTGGAGGCATACATGCCGGAATTGCCGGCCGAGAGCACGGCGGTGAGAATGACCGCGTTCATCACGGCGGCGGCCGAGAGCAGGCCGGCGTTGCGAAACACCAGCGTAAACGGACTGACGGTAATATCCTTGACGTCGTTGCGCAGCAGGTTCGGGTCGGTATAGGGAATGATCAGGCTGATAATCAGGATGGCCAGCACGTAAAACAGCAGGATGCGCCAAAACACCTGGCGCACCGCGCGCGGGATATTCTTGCCCGGATCGGCGGATTCGCCGGCGGCGACGCCGATAAGCTCGGTACCCTGGAAGGAGAAGCCGACAATCATCGCCACCCCGATCATCGCCGGGAACCCGCCGGCGAACGGCGCGTCCCCCACCTGCCAGTTATGCCAGCCCGCGCCTTCCCCGCCGCGCAGGATACCGGCAATCATCAGCACGCCCACGGCGATAAATATCACCACCGTGACCACTTTGATCAGCGAAAACCAATATTCGGCCTCGCCGAAGCCCTTGACTGAAATGGCGTTAAGCAAAAACATGATGGCCAGGAATATGGCGCTCCAGATCCAGCCGGGCACCGTGGGGAACCAATAGTTCATCACCAGCTGCGAGGCCACCAGATCGACGGCGATGGTCACCGCCCAGTTGTACCAGTAGTTCCAGCCCAGCGCGAAGCCGAACCCTTCCTCGACGTAGCGCGCGCCGTAGGTGGCGAAGGAGCCGGAGACCGGCATATAGGCCGCCAGTTCGCCCAGGCTGGTCATCAGGAAATACACCATCAGGCCTATCAGGATATAGGATAACAACGCGCCGCCGGGACCCGCCTGGGAGATGGTCGCCCCCGAGGCGACGAACAGCCCGGTGCCGATGGAGCCGCCGATGGCGATCATGGTCAGGTGGCGCGCTTTCAGTTCACGCCGCAGGCCCGGTGCGGCCTGGGGTTCGATGCGGTTTTGCAGCATGGTGGTTTAATCTGTCCGGACAAAAATCAAGGGCGGATTGTAGCAAATCGGGCGCCGGGATATAGCGCAACGCGCCGGTTATTAGAGACCTTCATAATCGGCGGTGAATTATAAGCGTCACCGCATCACATCAGTGTTATTTGCCACGTCCGGCGCCTGAGGCGCGCGAAAGCGCCGCAAACAGCCCGTTTTCCGGTTGGAAATGCCGCCCATCACGGGTGGCGGCGACAGCGCCGCCGGGCTAGCGCAACCAGGAGCGGGCACCGATGTTGCCATAGGCTCAGCGCGCGCGGACGTCGAAGCGGCGGCAGTACTCCTGGAAGCGGGCCAGGGCCTGGGAAAGGTGTTTTTGCCGATGATGCACCAGGTAAAGCGTGCGCATCAGAGGCGGCAACGGCAGATCCAGCGTGACCAGGGTGCCGAGCGCCAGCGCTTCCGCCACGACCCGCCGCGACAGGCAACTGATGCCCAAGCCGTGGCGCACCGCGTGCTTGATGGCCTCCGAGTTGCCAAGCTCCATCACCGGCTGGAAGCTCGGCAGCCGGGCCAGCAGCAGGTAATCAACGATTTCCCGGGTGCCCGAGCCCTGCTCGCGCAGGATCCACGGCGCGCCGGCCAGCTCGGCCAGCGCCAGCGGGCGCCCGGCCAGCGGATTATCCGGCGCGGCAAACGCCACCAGTTCGTCCTGCAGCCAGGGCTGGGTCACCAGTTCCGGATTGTGGCTCGGCCCTTCAATCAGCCCCAGGTCGACGCGAAAATCAATCACCGCGTTCACCACATCCTGGCTGTTGCCCACCTGCAGTTCCAGTGAGGTGTCGGGGTAATCGCGGCGATAGCCGGCAATCAGTTCCGGCAGGATATAGTTGCCGATGGTGCTGCTGGCGAACAACCGCAGCGCGCCGTTGCCGCCGTGGAATAATTGCTCGATTTCCATCATCCGCTCAAGCAGCGCCACCGCCTTGGGATACAGCAGGCGGCCGTGCTCATTGATTGCCAGCCGTTTGCCCACCCGGTCGAACAGCTGCAGGTTCAGCTGGCTTTCCAGCTCGGTCAGCGCCGCGCTGACGGCGGACTGGGACAACGCCAGCTCCAGGGCGGCCTGGATGGTGGATCCGCTTTTAACCACCTCGGTAAAGACTTCAAGCTGGCGCAGGGTGATGTGCATCAGGGGCGATATCCTTGGCGTGGCGATTAACCACTAATAACGATAGGTTATAAACATATAATCAATTTCTCTTTTATACCAGCGACTATTATCCTGTTTTACGCAGATTCTTTCTCGCGCCACGGTTAATCGCTTAACTTGCCATCGCTCACCTCTTCACTGCGAATGAGCGTTTATCGCATCAGTCATGGAGACTTTCCTGATGATTTCGCTGCATGTGCACCACGACTCCCTCACGCGTCCCGGCCGCATGGCCGGGGGCTACCTGGCCGGCCTGCTGCTGACGGCGGCCATCGCGCTGCCGGCGGTGCGCGCCGGTGCCCTGCCCGCCGTCGCCGGCCTGGGCCTCGGCGCGCTGACGCTGGCGATACTGGCGGGCATGGCGCTGGGCAATATCATAACACCGTCCTGGCATCACCATTGCGACCCCGGCGTGCAGTTCGCCAAGCAGCGCCTGCTGCGCCTGGGCATTATCCTCTACGGCTTTCGCCTGACGTTCCAGCAAATCGGCGACATCGGCGCCACCGGGGTGGTTATCGATGTGCTGATGCTGTCCTCGACCTTTCTGCTGGCCTGCCTGCTGGGATGCCGGATGCTGGGGCTGGACCGGGATACCGCCATGCTTATCGGCGCCGGCAGCGGCATCTGCGGCGCGGCGGCGGTGCTGGCCACCGCGCCGGTGTTGAAGGCGGACGCGGATAAAGCGGCCGTGGCGGTGGCGACGGTGGTGCTGTTCGGCACCGCCGCCATCTTTATTTATCCGGCGCTGTTTGCGCTGAACGCGCATTATCATTGGCAGGCCGTCAGCGCCACCGCGTTCGGCATTTATACCGGATCCACCCTGCACGAGGTGGCGCAGGTGGTGGCGGCCGGACATGCCATCGGACCGGAGGCGGAAAATGCGGCGGTGATAAGCAAAATGATCCGGGTGATGCTGCTGGCGCCGTTTTTGCTGCTGCTGTCGGCCTGGCTGCGGCGGCGCGCGCCGGGTGGCCGTAACGCGGCCGGCGCCCCGATAGCCTTCCCCTGGTTTGCCCTGGGATTTATCGCGGTGGCCGGCGTCAACTCGTTGCAGCTGTTGCCGCCGCGGCTTATCGCGGCCGTCACCACCGTTGATACCTGGCTGCTGGCCATGGCGATGGCCGCCCTGGGGCTGACCACGCATATCGGGGCGCTCAAACGCGCCGGCCTGCGGCCGCTGCTGCTGGCGCTGATGTTGTTTGTCTGGCTGATGGCGGGCGGCGCCCTGGTGAACACCGCCGTACAGCGCCTGATGTCCTGATACAGATGTTTTTTTCCCTTACGGACGTTTTAGCGGCATTATCGGTGCGATAATAACGTCAAAAAGGAGAAGACATGAAGTATATAGGTGCCCATGTAAGCGCGGCGGGCGGCGCGGACCAGGCGGTTGTCCGCGCCCACGAACTGGACGCGACGGCGTTTGCGCTGTTTACCAAAAACCAGCGGCAGTGGAAAGCGGCGGAACTGAGCGAGGAGGATTGCGAAAAATTCCGCGCGGCCTGCGCGGAATATCATTTTTCCCCCGACCATATCCTGCCCCACGACAGCTACCTGATTAACCTGGGACATCCGGTGGCGGACGCGCTGGAAAAATCACGCGACGCCTTTATCGACGAGTTGACGCGCTGCCAGCAACTGGGGCTGACGCGGCTGAATTTCCATCCCGGCAGCCATTTGCAGCAAATCGACGAGGATAAATGCCTGGCGCGCATCGCCGAGTCGATTAACCTGGCGCTGGAGCGCACCCGGGGGGTGACGGCGGTGATCGAAAACACCGCCGGCCAGGGCAGCAACATGGGCTTTCGTTTTGAACATCTGGCGGCGATTATCGACGGCGTGGAGGATAAAAGCCGGGTGGGCGTATGCATCGACACCTGCCATGCCTTTGCCGCCGGTTACGACCTGCGCACCGAGGACGCCTGCCGTCATACCTTCAGCCAGTTTGAGCATATCGTCGGCTTTTCCTACCTGCGCGGCATGCATCTCAACGACGCCAAAAGCGCGTTCAACAGCCGGGTGGACCGCCACCACAGCCTGGGGGAAGGCAATATCGGCAAGACCGCGTTCGCCTGGATCATGGCCGATAAGCGATTTAACGATATCCCCATGATCCTGGAAACCGTCGAGCCGGAAATCTGGGCGCAGGAAATCGCCTGGCTGAAATCCCTGGACCCGGACCGGGCATGATCACCGCCGGTTGCGCACCACCTGGTAGCGCCGCGTCAGGTACTCCACCGGGGCGCTCCAGATATGCACCAGCCGGCAGAACGGAAACAGCACGAATATCGTCATGCCCAGAATCATATGCAGGCGGTAGATGGCCGCCACCCCCGCCAGATGCGCCGACGCGCCGGGGTGGAAGGTAACCACCGCCTGCGCCCAGCCGACCAGCTTCATCATCTCCGTGCCGTCCATATGCCGGCCGGACACCGGGATGGTAAGCAGGCCGAGGATCACCTGGACCACCAGCAGCGTCAGGATCATGATATCCCCCACGCTTGAGGTGGCGCGGATGCGCGGATTCAGCAGCCGGCGTTTCAGCAGCAGGCCGCCGCCCACCAGGGTCAGGATCCCGCAGATCCCGCCCGCCCCCATCGCCATTTTTTGCTTTAGCGCCACCGACAAAAACGGCTCATAGACCCAGTGCGGCGTCAGCAGGCCGAAAAAATGCCCGAAAAATATGCCCAGGATGCCGATATGGAACAGGTTGGACGCCAGGCGCATGCCCTTTTTGTCCAGCATCTGGCTGGAGCCGGCGCGCCAGCTGTACTGGCCATAGTCGTAGCGCAGCCAACTGCCGACCAGGAAAATGGTGCCGGCCACATAGGGATAGATATCAAAAAAGAACAGATTGAGAAACGACATGGCTAGTCTCCTTTCTTATCGGCGGCGCGGCGGGGCGCGCCAACCGGATCGTCGCGGTTCGCGGGGCGGCGCCCCGGGCCGGGATCGGTGCTGAAATCACTGCTCAGAAACTGCGGGACCACCGCGCCGGCAAAACGGCGCTGGTGACGCGCCTGTTCGCCGCTGGCGCAGTCCGGCGGGGCGAGGAATTTGACCTGCTCCTCCTCCCAGACCGCGTCCAGCGCAGCCGGGGTATCGTCCCTCGCCTCGCGGGCCACGTTGTCATCCAGACTGGCGCCGCGCAGTTCACTACCGGATAGTTCCAGCAGCACATCGAACAACAGGGCGTAATCGTTCGATCGCGCCCGCAGCCGGGCGCCGAGCAGCGCCAGGATGGGCGCGATATCCGCCAGACCCTCCCGGGCCGGGGCCGGCGCGCGACTGGACAGATATTCCAGGTAGAGCGGCAGGAAATCCGGCAGTTCGCGGCTGTCCAGCTCCAGCCCGGCCGCCCGGTACTGCGCCAGCAAATCGACCATCGCCTGGCCGCGATCGCGCGATTCGCCATGCACATGCTCGAACAGCAGCAGCGAGGTGGCGCGGCCGCGATCGAACAGATCGCAGTACGCCTCCTGCGCGTCCAGCAGCGGCTGGGCGCAAAAACCGTCGATAAACCCGGTAAGGCGCGCCGCCTGTTGCACGGTTAATTCCCCGGCCGCGCCCAGCGCCGCGTTCAGTTCCTCCCCGGCGGCCCACAGCGACGGGTCCGGGTAATCCAGTAAACGTCCGATAATCTTCAGGCTAATCATGAGGGGTGCCGCCGGTTTTTACGCTGACATCAATGGCGTCGATGCGTTTGCTGTTAAACAGATTAAAGCGGGTGTCGCTGCCGTGGCAGCCGTCGCCAAAGCTGAAACCGCAGCCCTTGCTTTCCGGGAACGCGTCGCGGGCCAGTTCACGGTGGCTGGAGGGGACGACAAAGCGATCTTCATAGTTGGCGATGGCCAGGTAACGGTACATTTCCCGCGCCTGGGCCTCTGACAGGCCGACCTGTTCCAGCGCGCTGGTATCCACCCGGCCCTCGACGGTTTCCGCCCGCTTATAGTGACGCATCGCCAGCAGGCGGCGCAGCGCCAGCAGCACCGGCGCGGTGTCGCCGGCGGTGAGCAGGTTGGCCAGGTATTGCACCGGGATGCGCAGGCTTTCCACGTCCGGCAACACGCCGCTGTGCGGCAAGGCGCCCGCGTCGTCGGCGGACTGGATAGGCGACAGCGGCGGCACATACCAGACCATCGGCAGCGTGCGGTATTCCGGATGCAGCGGCAGCGCCAGCTTCCAGTCCATGGCCAGCTTGTACACCGGCGATTGTTGCGCCGCCTCGATCACCCCCTGGGGAATACCGTCGGCCAGCGCCTGCGCCATTACCGCCGGATCGTGGGGGTCGAGGAAGATATCCAGCTGGCTTTGGTATAGATCCCGCTCCTGTTCGGCGGCGGCGGCCTGCGCTATCCGATCGGCATCGTACAGCAGCACGCCCAGGTAGCGGATGCGCCCAACGCAGGTTTCCGAGCAGACCGTGGGCTGGCCGGCCTCGATGCGCGGATAACAGAAAATGCATTTTTCCGATTTGCCGCTTTTCCAGTTAAAGTAGATTTTTTTATAGGGGCAGCCGGTCAGGCACATGCGCCAGCCCCGGCAGCGTTCCTGATCGATAAGCACGATACCGTCCTCTTCGCGCTTGTAGATGGCCCCGCTCGGGCAGGTGGCCACGCAGGCGGGATTCAGACAGTGCTCGCACAGGCGGGGCAGATACATCATGAAGGTGTGTTCAAACTGGCCGTACATGGCCGTTTGCATATGCTCGAAGTTCTTGTCCCTGGCGCGGTGCTCGAATTCGCCGCCGAGGATCTCCTCCCAGTTGGGGCCGCCGGTGATTTTTTTCATCCGCCGGCCGGTTATCAGCGAACGGGGACGCGCGACGGGCTGATGCTTGCCCGCCGCCGCGGTGTGCAGATGCTGGTAGTCGTAATCAAAGGGTTCATAATAATCGTCGATTTCAGGCGCGTGGGGATTGGCGAAGATTTTCGCCAGCACGCCTACCCGGCCGCCCATGCGCGGCTGCAGCCTGCCGTTGATTTTACGGATCCAGCCGCCCCGCCATTTATCCTGATCCTCCCAGGCGTGGGGGTAGCCGATGCCCGGTTTGCTTTCCACATTGTTAAACCAGGCGTATTCCATGCCTTCGCGACTGGTCCAGACGTTTTTGCAGGTCACAGAGCAGGTATGGCAGCCGATGCATTTGTCGAGGTTGAGGACCATGCCGACCTGGGAACGGATTTTCATTGTGCTTTCTCCTGCCGGCCGTGCGTGCCGGCGAGCTCGTTGCCCTGGACATCATCGTTATGTTCGCCGTCCAGCCAGTCGATGCGGTCCATTTTGCGTACCACCACGAACTCGTCGCGGTTGGAGCCGACGGTGCCGTAATAATTAAAGCCATAGGCCAACTGGGCATAACCGCCGATCATATGGGTGGGTTTGGGACAGACGCGGGTGACCGAGTTATGGATACCGCCGCGCTGGCCGGTAATTTCCGAGCCGGGAATATTCACGATGCGCTCCTGGGCGTGGTACATCATGGTCATGCCGGCCGGCACGCGCTGGCTGACAACCGCGCGGGCAATCAGCGCCCCGTTGGCGTTGAAAGCCTCGATCCAGTCATTATCAATGATGCCCAGCTCGCGGGCGTCGTCTTCGCTCAGCCAGACAATCGGCCCGCCGCGCGACAGGGTCAGCATCAGCAGATTGTCGCTGAAGGTGGAATGAATGCCCCATTTCTGATGCGGCGTGAGGAAATTCAGCGCTTTTTCCGGATTGCCGTTGGGTTTGGCGTGAAGCAACGGCGCGGCGGCGCGGGTATCGATGGGCGGGCGGTAAACCAGCAGGCTTTCGCCAAAGGCGCGCATCCATTCATGATCCTGATACAGCTGTTGGCGACCGGAAAGCGTGCGCCAGGGGATCAGCTCATGCACATTGGTATACCCGGCGCTGTAGGAGACATGTTCATCCTCCAGCCCCGACCAGGTGGGGCTGCTGATGATTTTACGCGGCTGGGCCTGCACATCGCGAAAACGAATCTTCTCGTCTTCCTTGTTCAACGCCAGATGACGATGATCGCGCCCGGTCAGGACCCCCAGCGCCGCCCAGGCTTTTACCGCCACCTGGCCGTTGGTCTCCGGCGCCAGTGACAGGATCACCTCGGCGGCGTCGATGGCGGTATTGATATTCGGACGGCCGGCGGCGGCGCCCCCGGTTTTGGTCAGGTTGAGTTTTTTCAGGAAATCAATTTCCACCTGGGTGTTCCAGCCGATGCCCTTGCCGCCGTTGCCGAGCTTGTCCAGCAACGGACCCAGCGAGGTAAACCGCTCATAGGTATTCGGATAGTCCCGCTCCACCACCAGGATATGCGGCGCGGTCTTGCCCGGGATCAGCTCGCACTCGCCTTTTTTCCAGTCCTCGACCCCCAGCGGCTGCGCCAGCTCGGCGGCGGAATCATGCTGGATGGGCAGGGTCACCACATCGGTTTCCAGGCCCAGATGCCCCTGGCAAACGCGTGAAAACGCCCCGGCGATGCCTTTATAGATTTCCCAATCGCTTTTAGAATCCCAGGCCGGGTCCACCGCCGCCGACAGCGGATGGATAAAGGGGTGCATATCGGAGGTGTTGAGATCGTCCTTTTCATACCAGGTGGCGGTGGGCAGCACGATATCGGAATACAGGCAGGTGCTGGACATGCGGAAATCCAGGGTCACCACCAGATCCAGCTTGCCTTCGCCGCCCTGCTCCCGCCATTCCACCTCTTCCGGCATGATGCCGCCCTGGCGGCCCAGATCCTCGCCCTGGATGCCGTTTTCGGTGCCCAGCAGGTATTTGAGCATATATTCATGGCCCTTGCCGGACGAGCCAAGCAGGTTGGAGCGCCAGACAAACAGGTTGCGCGGGTAATTCTGCGGCGCGTCGGGCTGCTCGGCGGCAAAACGCAGCGCGCCGCTTTTCAGGCCCGCCACCGTATAGTCCACCGGCGACAGGCCGGCGTCCCGGGCCTTGGCCGCGATATGCAGCGGGTTGACGTTGAGCTGCGGCGCGGAGGGCAGCCAGCCCATACGCTCGGCGCGCACGTTAAAGTCGATCAGGCTGCCGCTAAAACGCGCCGGGTCCGCCAGCGGCGACAGCAGTTCCTGCGGCGCCAGGGTCTCATAGCGCCATTGGCTGGAGTGGTTATAAAAAAACGAGGTGCCGTTCATATGGCGCGGCGGACGCTGCCAGTCCAGGCCGAACGCCAGCGGCAGCCAACCGGTCTGCGGCCGCAGTTTTTCCTGGCCGACGTAGTGCGCCCAACCGCCGCCGCTCTGGCCCACGCAGCCGCAGAACACCAGCATGTTAATCAGCCCGCGATAGCTCATGTCCATGTGATACCAGTGGTTCAGCCCGGCGCCGACGATAATCATCGAGCGGCCGTGGGTTTTATCGGCGTTATCCGCGAACTCGCGGGCGATGCGGGCGATATTGTGCCGCGACACGCCGGTGATTTTTTCCGCCCAGGCCGGGGTATAGGCCTTGATATCGTCGTAATCCCGCGCACAGTTGTCGTCGTCCAGGCCGCGATCGAGACCATAGTTGGCCAGCATCAAATCGTAGATGCTGGTCACCAGCGCCTCGCCGCCGCCGGCCAATACCAGGCGCCTGACCGGCAGTTTATGCAACAGGATGTCGTTGAGCGGCACCGGGCTAAAATGCTCGCTCGGGGCGCCGCCGAAATACGGGAATCCCACCTCCACCACCCGGTCGTGGTTGCCCAGCAGGCTGAGCTGGAGTTTTACCTCCCGCCGGCTGTCGCCGTCGCGCTGCTCCAGGTTCCATTTGCCCTGTTCGCCCCAGCGAAAGCCGATAGATCCCTGCGGCGCCGTCAGATCGCCGGTGTTTTCATCGATGGCGACGGTCTTCCACTGCGGATTGTTGTCCTGCCCCAGGCCGTCCACCAAATCGGCGGCGCGCAGCAGGCGGCCGGCGGCGTAATAACCCTCCGGCCGGGGTTCGAGCATCACCAGCATCGGCAGATCGCTGTAGCGCCTGACATAATCCAGAAAATAATCGCTCTGCCGGAGAAGGTAGAACTCACGCAAAATCACATGGCCCATCGCCAGCGCCATGGCGCTGTCGGTGCCCTGTTTCGGGCTAAGCCACTGGTCGCACAGCTTGGCGATTTCGGCGTAGTCGGGCGTTACCGCCACGGTCTTGGTGCCTTTGTAGCGGGCTTCGGTAAAAAAGTGGGCATCCGGGGTACGGGTTTGCGGCACGTTGGAACCCCAGGCGATAATAAAGGACGAGTTATACCAGTCGGCGGATTCCGGCACGTCGGTTTGCTCGCCCCAGGTCATCGGCGAGGCCGGCGGCAGGTCGCAATACCAGTCGTAAAAACTCAGGCAGACCCCGCCTATCAGCGACAGATAGCGCGCGCCGGCGGCGTAGGAAATCATCGACATGGCCGGGATCGGCGAAAAGCCGACAATGCGATCCGGACCGTAGGTCTTGGCGGTATAGACATTGGCGGCGGCGATAAGCTCATTCACCTCGTCCCAGTTGGAGCGGACGAAACCGCCGCGCCCGCGCGCCTGTTTATAGCCTTGGGTGGCCGCCGCGTCGCCCATGATGGCCGCCCAGGCATCCACCGGATCGGCGTGCCGGGCGCGGGCCTCGCGCCACCGGGTGATCAGCAGCTTGCGCATCAGCGGGTACTTCAGCCGGTTGGCGCTGTAGAGATACCAGGAGTAGCTCGCCCCCCTGGGGCAGCCGCGCGGCTCATGGTTGGGCAGGTCGGGGCGGGTGCGCGGATAATCGGTCTGCTGGGTTTCCCAGGTGACCAACCCGCTTTTGACATAAATTTTCCAGCTGCACGAACCGGTGCAGTTTACCCCATGGGTTGAACGCACGACCTTGTCATGCTGCCAGCGGCTGCGGTAGCCTTCCTCCCAGTCGCGATTGGTGTTCATCGCCTGGCCATGCCCGTCGGCAAAGGGTTTATCCAGTTGTTTAAAATAGCGGAACCGGTCGAGAAAATGGCTCATCGGTGTTCTCCTGCAAGGCAGGCCACGCGGGACCTGCGGTCAACTTTCGGACCTGGGCGGCGCGCGGCGCCCAGGCAAACGGCCGTCAGCGCGGTTTTTTGGTCGCCATACCGCGATTGATATTGCGGCCGTAGACCAGCCACGTGACCAGCACGCACACCACATAAAACACCAGGAACACTTTCATCGCGCCCGCCGGCGAGCCGGTCAGGGCCAGCGAAGTGCCGAAAGCCTGGGGAATGAAAAAGCCGCCCGCCGCGCCAATGGCCGAAATAAAGCCCAGCGAGGCGGCGGATTCGGTGACCGCTTCGCGCTGCGCCTCCTCGTCTTTGCCGCCCCGGGACTTGACCCGATCCAGTGTCAGCTTGCGCAGGATCACCGCGATCATCTGGAACGTGGAGCCGCTGCCCAGGCCCGCCGTCAGGAACAACAGCATAAACACGGCGAAAAAGGCGACGAACGAGCCGCCTTGCCCGGCCGACGGTAGGGTCAGGAACAAAAGTCCGGCAAACAGGGCCATCAGCACAAAGTTGACCAGGGTGACGCGGATGCCCCCCAGGCGATCGGACAATGCCCCGCCGGCCGATCGCGCCAGCGCGCCAAGCAGCGGACCGAAAAAGGCATAGTGCAGGATCTGCGCCTCGGGAAACTGGGTTTTCGCAAGCATGGCGAAACCGGCGGAAAAACCAATAAACGAGCCGAAGGTCGCCAGGTAAAGTAAGCTTAGGATCCACATATGGCCGCGCTTAAGCACCACCATTTGCTTGCGCAGCGAGGCTTTGGCGGTGGCCAGATCGTTCATGCCGAACCAGGCCGCCACGGCGGCAACCAGCAGCAACGGCACCCAGATCCAGGCGGCGTTTTCCAGAAATAGCCGGCTGCCGTCCGCCAGCGCATGACCGGTGCCGCCGAACAGGGCAAACAGCGACGTGGAGATAACCAGCGGCGCCGCCAGCTGCATGACGCTGACACCCAGGTTGCCCATGCCGCCGTTCAGCCCCAACGCCCCGCCCTGGCGGGCCTTGGGGAAAAAGAAGCTGATATTGGCCATGCTGGAGGCAAAATTGGCGCCGGCGAAACCGCACAGCAGGGCGATGGTGATAAACACGCCGTAGGGCGTCTGCGGATCCTGTACCGCCACGCCCAGCCACAGGCAGGGGATTACCAGGAATAGCGTGCTGGCGGCCGTCCAGCGCCGGCCGCCCACCAGCGGCACCATAAAGGAGTACGGCACCCGCAGGATGGCGCCCGACACCGCCGGCAGCGCGGTAAGCAAAAACAGCCGATCGGTGGAAAAATCAAATCCCACTTTATTCAGGTTGACCGCCACCGCGCTGAACAGCATCCAGACGCAAAACGACAGCAGCAGGCAATAAATGGAGATGCAGAGATTGCGGCGGGCCACCGGCTGGCCCCGGGTGCGCCAGAATTCCGGCTGTTCCGGTTGCCAATCCTCTATAGCGGCACCCGGGCGGCGTGGTCCGGCTGAGCGGGAAAGTAATGTCATAAAGACCTCGGACAGGTAGGGAATTTGTTGTTATATTCGCCACCCTAGGCAAGGTCGAGCCGGCCGGAGTTGACGCAAATCAAGGGATAATGCGTTAGCCGGGGGGCCTTCCCGCCGGCCTTATCATTAATAAGTAGCGCTTTTTTTTTGCCAAAACCCTATGATTCATCGGGTTATAATCCGCGCTGCGCTAAAGGGATTATCCCCGTCCCGCTTCCGGCTATTTGTGGGTACTCCTAAAGGGGTATAGGGTTAATGCCGGGGATCGGGAACAATAACCCTGTCCGCCCCCGCCCGCCCTTGATCCGGGAACACCGCCTTATGATGAAATCGCCGTTTGCGCCGTTATCCATCGTTCAGCAGGTCGCGCTGCTGATGCTGCTGTCCGGCATCGTGGGCATCGGCGGCATGAGCCTGTCGTTATGGATGGCGCAAAGCATGCAAGGCAACGCCCATGCCATAAATATGGCCGGGTCGCTGCGGATGCAAAGCTACCGGCTGCTGTCGCGCGTGCCGCTGGCCCAGGGCGGCGACCCCTTGATCGCCGAGCTGGAGCGCGATCAGCTCAGCGACGATCTGCTGCTGCCGGTGAAGCGCGAAGGCCTGACCTCGCGGTACCAGGCGCTGCGCGATCACTGGCGGACCCAGCTTAAGCCGCTGCTGCTGCAGGCGCGGCGTCCTGAGGATGCCGCCCGGGGCGTGGCCGAATTTGTGCGCCGGCTGGATGCGCTGGTATCGGATCTCGATCGCAGTACCGAGCACCGGCTGGCCCTGGTGGCCCTGGTGCAGAAAATCGTCATTGTCCTGACCCTGCTGGTGCTGACCGGCACCATTCTTTATCTGCGCCGCCGTCTGCTGCGCCCCTGGCGGCGCCTGCTTAACCAGGCCAGGGCGGTGAGCCGCGGCGACTTCAGCCAGCGTTACCCGCTGCCGGCCGGCGCGGACGCGGTCGGATATCACGAAATGGACCAACTGGGCCTGACCCTGAACAGCATGTCGCAGTCGCTGTCGCAGATATATGCCGAACTGGAACAGCGGGTCGCCGACAGCACCGCCGATCTGCGGCAAAAAAACCGCGTGCTCGATTTTCTCTACCGCGCCAGCCGGCAGCTGCATACCGGCACGCCCTTGCCCGCTCGCCTGCGGCCGGTGCTGGAGGAATTACAGACCCTGACCCCGCTGCGGGAGATCCGGATCCGGCTGTATGAAAACGATTGCGACCCCGGCCTGAACGGCGCCCGGCCGACAGGGACGCCACCGGTTGCCGAGAGGACCGATTCGGCGGCGGACGGGACGACCTCCGCCGATACGGCCCGCCCGCCGCCGGCGCCCGGCCCGGATGAAGCCGGAGCAGAGCAGCTTGGCTGGAACCTGCATGATAAATTAGGCCGATACGGTGTGATGCTGGCGCATTACCCGTCGCGCCAAAGGATGAACGATCCGCAGCGGCGGCTGGTGGCCACGCTGGTCGAACAGCTGACCAGTACCCTGGCGCTGGAGCGTCAGGCCGGGCATCAGCAACAGCTGTTGCTGATGGCGGAGCGCACGGCCATCGCCGGCGAGCTGCACGACAGCATCGCCCAGTCGCTCTCCTGCCTGAAGCTGCAAATAGGCGTGCTGCAAATGCAGAATAAGGACGCCACGCCTGAAAACCAGTTGCTGATGCAGCAGATGCGCGACGAGCTTAATACCGCCTATCGCCAGCTGCGCGAACTGCTGACCACCTTTCGCCTGAGCCAGACCGAGCCGGGACTGCGCGCCGCGCTGCAAACCACGGTGGCGGAATTTTCGGCCCGGCTGGGGTTCGCCATTGATTTCAGCTACCGGCTACCGGCGCAAGCCGTCTCGTCCCATCAGATCATCCACCTGACGCAGATCGCGCGCGAAGCATTAACCAATATTGTCAAACACGCCGGCGCCAGCCGGGTGGAGGTTTCCGCCGGCCTGGAGGCGGACGCGCTGGTGCTCAGCATCCGCGACAACGGTTGCGGCCTGCCGGATGAATACCCGCGCCAGCATCATTACGGCCTGGTTATCATGCAGGATCGCGCCAACAGCCTGCAGGGATACTGCCGGGTGGCAAACCTCCCCGGCGGCGGCGCCGAGGTGCGGGTCTCCGTGCCGCGGCAACCGGCACTCTCCCCATAACAGGAACAGATCATGAGCGAACACGATGTCGCCACTATTTTACTGATTGACGATCACCCGATGCTGCGCAGCGGCGTGCGCCAGCTGATCGGCATGGACCCCGGCCTGACGGTGGTCGCCGAGGCCGCCGGCGGCGAGCAGGGGCTGCTGCTGGCCGAAACCCTGGATCCGGATTTGATCCTGCTGGATTTAAAGATGCCGGGCATGAGCGGGCTGGATACGCTGGACCGCCTGCGCCGGCTCCCCCTTTCCGGGCGAATCGTGGTGTTTAGCGTCTCGGACCATGAGGACGATGTGATTACCGCCCTTAAGCGCGGCGCCGACGGTTACCTGCTGAAAGATATGGAGCCGGAGGATCTGCTGGTGGCCATTCGCCAGGCCGCGGCGGGCAGGATGGTATTAAGCGAGGCGTTGATGCCGGTGCTGGCGGCCGGTCTGCGCCAGGAGCGCCCCGGCGGCGCGCGGGATATCGGGCGGCTGACGCCGCGCGAGCGCGATATCCTGAAGCTGATTGCCCACGGTTTGCCCAATAAAACCATCGCCCGCAGGCTCGATATCAGCGAAAGCACCGTTAAGGTCCATGTAAAGCATCTGCTGAAAAAAATGGGGCTGAAGTCACGGGTGGAGGCGGCCGTGTGGGCGCTGCAAAGCAAGGTCTTCTGATGTGGTGTGGACATGACATGTTCCGCGCGGCTTGGCGCGCGGGACATACAACACCCCTCGCCCCGGGCGGGCGTGGGGTTCGCCGGCGCAGGTTACGCCAGCGCTTTCGCCAGTTCGGCGTCCGGGCGTTTCAGTACCGAATACATCACGCCGAGCAGCAGGGTGCCGGCCGCGATGGCAATCAGGTAACTGATAACCGGCGTAATGGCGCCCGGGATCAGCAGCACGAACATGCCGCCGTGCGGCGCCATCAGCTTGGCGCCGAAGAACATCGACAGCGCGCCGGTAACGGCGCCGGAGATCATCGACAGCGGGATAACCCGGAACGGATCGCGGGCGGCGAAGGGTATCGCCCCTTCGGAGATAAAGCACAGCCCGAGAACAAACGCGGCCTTGCCGGCCTCGCGTTCCGGTTTATCGAATTTATTGCGCGCCAGCAGGGTGGCGACCGCGATGCCCAGCGGCGGCACCATGCCGGCGGCCATGATCGCCGCCATCGGCGCATAGGTCTGCGTACTGAGCAGGGCGACGCCAAAAGCGTAGGCGGCTTTGTTTATCGGCCCGCCCATATCGCTGCACATCATGCCGCCGAGGATGGCCCCCAGCAGTACGGCGTTGGCGGTGCCCATGGATTGCAGCCAGCCGGTCAGCCCGGTCAGGATCTTGGCCACCGGCGTGCCCACCACGTAGATCATCACCAGACCGGTCACCAGACTGGCGATGAGCGGAATGATAAGTATCGGCTTGAGCGCCGCCATGCTTTGCGGCAGCGGCAGTTTGGTGCTGATAAACCTGGCCACATAGCCGGCCAGGAAACCGGCGATTATGCCGCCGATAAAACCGGCGCCGGTGCTGACCGCCAGCATGCCGCCCACCAGGCCCGGCGTCAGTCCCGGACGATCGGCGATGGAGAAGGCGATAAAGCCCGCCAGCACCGGCACCATCAGGGCAAACGCCGATTTACCGCCGATTTGCATCAGCGCCGCGGCCAGGGTGCCCGGCTGCTCGGCGGCGTGGATGCCGAAAATAAAGGATAAGGCGATACACAGGCCGCCGGCCACCACCATCGGCAGCATATAGGAAACGCCGGTCAGCAAATGGCGATACGGGCCGGGAGAGGTTTTTTTCGTCTCGCCGGCGTCGCTGTTGCGGTCCTGGGCCGAGGGTTGGTACAGCTTGGCCTCAACCACGGCCTTATCCAGTTCCTGGGCGGTTTTTTTCAGCGCCAGGCCGGTGCTGGTGCGATACATCGGCTTGCCGGCAAACTTGCTCAGGTCCACTTCGATATCGGCGGCCACGATCACCAGGTCCGCCTGCCGGACTTCCTCGTCGGTAATGGCGTTGCCCGCCCCCACCGAACCGCGGGTTTCCACCTTCACCCACCAGCCGCGCTTTTTGGCCTCGCCGTCGATGGCTTCCGCCGCCATATACGTGTGCGCCACGCCGGTCGGGCAGGCGGTAATGGCCACCAGCCGTTTGGGTCCGGCCGCGGCAAGCGTCGCCGCGGGCGCGGTTTCAGCCGGCGCCTGATAGACGCTGGCCTCGGTTTTGGCGCGGGCGAGGAAATCCTCCGGCCGGCTGGCGGCCTGGGACGGCTCGCCGATAAAGACCTGTTTGCCGTTAAGGGCGGCATCCGGGGAAAGGCCGCCCACCACCACCACCAGTTCGGCGTCGGCGGCGGCGTCAACCAGGGTCAAACCCGCTTTCGGCGCGGCGTCGACCACTATTTTTTTCACCAGATGGCTTCTTGCCTGCCCCAGTGAGCTGTCTATAATCAGCAGCGTTTTCATTGTGCCTCCAACGGGTCATTAAAGGGTTTTAAATCCACTCGGGCCATCATGGCGGCCAACTGCGGCCGATCGGTGATGCCGACATTGCTCTGGCTGACCGCCAAAGCCGCCACGGCGGTGGCCAGGCGTAACGTATGTTCACTGGATTCACGCATCAGCAGGCCGTAAATCAGGCCGCCGACCATGGAATCGCCGGCACCGACGGTACTGACCACTTCACAGGTCGGCGGCTTGGCAAGCCAGGCGCCCGAGGCGTTGACCCAGAGCGCGCCTTCGGCGCCCAGCGAAATCACCACATGGGCGATGCCCTGTTCGCGCAGCGCATGGGCCGCCACCACCACATCGGCCAGGGTGGGCAGCTTGCGTCCGGCCCAGATTTCCAGCTCGCGCCGGTTGGGCTTGACCAGCCAGGGCGCGGCTTTCAGCCCGGCCACCAGCGCCTCGCGGCTGCTGTCGAAAATAATGCAGGGGCAATGGCTGCGCAACTTGATCATCCATTCGGTAAACGCTTCAGGCGGCACGCCCGCCGGCAGGCTGCCGCTGACCGCCACCATATCGAACTGCCCCAGCCAGGTCAGCGAGTCGTTGACAAACCGATCCCAGTCCTGCGGCGTGACGTTAAAGCCGGAAAAATTGAAATCGGTTACGTCCCCTTGCTTTTCAGTCAGCTTGACATTGATGCGGGTGCGCCCCTGTACCACCTGGAAACGGTTGGCAATGCCCAGATCGCTGAACAGCAGTTGAAAACCGTCCTGGTTTTCCTTGCCCAGGAAGCCGCCGACGGTAACGTCGATCCCCAGATCCTTCAGCACCTTGGCAACGTTTATCCCTTTTCCCGCCGCGTGCAGTCCGGTGGTTTGCACCAGGTTGACCTCACCGCGTTCAATCTCGGGGCAATAGCCGACCAGGTCGTAAGCCGGGTTCAGCGTGATGGTGGCTACGCGTCTGCTCATGCCGCGCCCTCCCCGAGTCCCGAGGCAATCGCCGCGCCGATGGCTTGCAGCGCCTGTTCGGCGTCAGCGCCTTCAGCGGTAACGCGCAGCCGGTGACCGGACTTCACGCCCAGGGCCACCACCTTCATCAGGCTGCGCCCGTTGGCCGGTTTGCCGGAACCATCCAGATTGGTAACGGTAATCGCGCTGTTGAACTGTTTGATCACATTCACCAGGGCGGTGCCGGGACGGGCATGCAGCCCGTGCTCATTGCGCACCACGAACTCAGCGCTCAATACCGCATCCGACGCCGCCGCCTCGCCGCTGAGCAGGGCCAGCAGGCTGGGCGCGTCGGCGTTCAGCAGACGGGATGCTTCGCCCGCCAGCAGCAGATCGCCGATGACGTTCAGCACGTCAAGCGGTCGGTCGTCCACCATGGCGACGGTTATCAGCAGCGCCACGCTGTCGCCATTTTCGTCAAACGCCGTCGCCGGGCGGCTGAGCGCCACGGCGCTGGCGAGGTTGCCGCGCGTGCTATCGTTCAGCCAGACGCCCTGCCCCAGATGCAGCGGGCGGCCGCTTATCACGTCGCTGACAAAGCCGGCGTCCACCGCGCCTGCCAACTGCAGCCGGCCGGCATTGAGCGCCTTCAGGGTGATCAGGTCGCCGGCGGGCACGTCCAGCGCCATCAGGGAAATATCGAACAGAAACGGCGCCGGTTGCCGCTCGCCGGTCAGCGCGGCGCGCAGCTCTTCGGCCGAAGTGGTGGCGGCAAGGCGCGCCGCCAGGGCTTCGTCGCTTAACACATGGGTAAGCTGGCGCAGCAGCGCAAGGTGTTCATCGGAGCGCGCGGCGATGCCGATCACCACATAGGCGGTCTGGTCTCCGCCCCAGTCGATTCCCTGGGGAAACTGGAACACCTGCACGCCGGTGTTCAGCACCAGGTCGCGGGTATCGGTGGTGCCGTGCGGGATGGCGATGCCGTTGCCCAAAAAGGTGGATGTCTGCTGTTCGCGCGCCATCATGCCGTCCACATAACCGGCGCCGACGTAACCCGCCCGCGTCATGGCGGCGGCGACCTGGGCGATGGCCTCCTGCTTGCCCTGCGCTTGGGCGCCGAGATGTATATCTGTTAATGACAGATCAAACATATCTTTCCTCGCTTCCTGACATTAAGTTTAGTGAATCGATTCAGCTTTGATGGGGACTCAAAACGGGTGCGTCCGACCTCTCACCCGTTCCCTTTCGCTGAAACGTTTCAATAAAGTCTCCGACGTTGCGTGAATGAATGCAAGCACCGGCTTATTATTCATCTCGGAACTTTGAAGCGCCGCACAGTTTATCAAGATAAAGGCCCGATACCGCCGTCTGCGCAGACGTTTGCTGACGTTGTGCTGAAGGCGCTTTCCAGCCGCGCCCCGCCGGTGCTGAAGGGGATTATCGGCGCGGCAATCAGGCGGTGTGTTCCGCCGAAGGCGTAGGATATGCTGAAGTCGGGCGGGCAGGCCGGGCGAGGAGGCTGAAGCCGCGGCGGGGCATGGCCCCCGGACCGGATGTAAGGCGGTATTCTTGCCCAGAAGAAACGCGCCGGGATCTCCGGCGTGGGTTTCCAGGCGTAGCCCAGGATATTTATGCGGCGCGGCCGATGATTGCCGGCGCCGGTTATTGCATGTCCCGCATGGGTGATGTAGATTCGCCGCTGCCCCGCGACACGCACTTTTCCCTCTTGCCTGAAGGGCCGGGCAACGGTAACGTGTCGCCATAGACTCCGATACAATTAAACAGGTCCACTTTGATGGCTAGAGCAAACGAAATTAAGCGCGGCATGGCGGTAAATTACAACGGTAAATTACTGCTGGTGAAAGACATTGATATCCAGAGCCCGAGCGCGCGCGGGGCCAGTACGCTATATAAGATGCGTTTTTCCGACGTTCGCACCGGCCTGAAGGTGGAAGAGCGCTTCAAGGGCGACGATATCCTGGAGACCATCAATTTGGTGCGCCGTTCGGTCACCTTTTCCTATATTGACGGCGAGGAATATGTCTTCATGGACGACGAGGATTACACCCCGTACCTGTTCAAGAAAGACCAGATAGAAGACGAGCTGCTTTTTATACCCGAAGGCGGTATCCCCGGCATGCAGGTGCTGACCCTGGAAGGCCAGGTGCTGGCGCTGGAGTTGCCGCAAACGGTGGATCTGGAGATTGTCGAAACCACGCCGGGCATTAAAGGCGCGTCGGCCAGCGCCCGCACCAAGCCGGCGCTGATGAGCACCGGCCTGACCGTGTCGGTGCCGGAATACCTCAACAGCGGCGAGAAGATCCGTATCCACGTGGCGGAACGCCGCTATATGAGCCGCGCCGACTGATCTCCATCGGCCCACGACCAGACGGGAGGCATTATCATGGCGAATTTGGCCACGCAGACCTTAACCGCCGGCGTGCGGCGGCCCGGCTACGATCGCGGGCTGCTTAAGAGCCGCATCGTGCATATCGGCTTCGGCGCGTTCCACCGCGCCCATCAGGCGGTCATGACCGATCGGGTGCTCAACCGCGTTGGCGGCGATTGGGGCATCTGCGAGGTAGGCCTGCACAGCGCCGGTTTATTGCGGGCCCTGCGCGCCCAGGATCATTTGTTTACCGTGCTGGAAAAAGACGGTAACGGCAGGCAGGCGCACATTATCGGCGCGGTGCGCGAGTCGGTTATCGCGGCGGACCAAGGTATCGACGCGGTGCTGGAAAAACTGGCCGAGCCGCAGGTGGCCATCGTCTCGCTGACCATTACCGAAAAAGGATACTGCATCGAGCCGGGCAGCGGCGAACTGGACCGCTCCCATCCGCGCGTCCAGGCGGATATCCTGCATCCCGAAGCGCCCGGCACCGTGCCGGGTATCCTGGTGGAGGCGCTGCGCCTGCGCTACTCGCGCGGCCTGGCCCCGCTGACCCTGCTGTCGTGCGACAACATTCCCGGCAACGGCCATGTGCTGCGGCGCGCGGTGCTGGGCCTGGCGCAGGCCAGGGACCCGCGGCTTGCGGCCTGGATAGCGGAGCAGGTGTCGTTCCCGGCCACCATGGTCGATCGCATCGTGCCCGCCGTCACCGACGACCAGCTGGCGGAAATTTCCGCCCTGACCGGCGTGGCTGATCCCTGCGCCATTGCCTGCGAACCCTTTATCCAATGGGTTATCGAGGATGATTTTGTTGCCGGCCGGCCGGACTGGCAGGACGCGGGCGCCCAGTTTGTCCAGGACGTCGCCCCCTATGAAGAGATGAAGCTGCGCATGCTGAACGGCAGCCATTCATTCCTGGCCTGGCTCGGCTACCTGGCCGGTTACCCGCATGTCAGCGACTGCATGGCGGACCCGCATTACCGCGCCGCCGTGGCGGCGATGATGGCGCGGGAACAGGCGCCCACCCTGCGCCTGGGCGCCGGTGAAGTGGACCTGGCCGCCTACGCCGCGCAGCTGCTGGCGCGCTTTGCCAATCCGCAGCTGAAACACCGCACCTGGCAAATCGCCATGGACAGTACGCAAAAACTGCCGCAGCGCATGCTGGACCCGGTACGCTGGCATATCGCCCACGGCGGCGCCTATCCCCTGCTGGCGCTGGGCATCGCCGGCTGGATGCGTTATGTGGGCGGCCGTGACGATCTGGGCGCCCCCATCGACATCCGCGATCCGCTGAGCGACGAGCTGCGGCGCATCGTGGAGCACAGCCCCGACGGCGAACCGCGGGTACGGGCGCTGCTGGGGCTGCGCGCGGTATTCGGCGCCGATCTGGCGGTCAATCCCGCCTTTACCGCCGCCGTGACCCGCGCTTATCTCGCTCTGGCCCGGGACGGCGCCAAAGCGACGGTGGCCGCGGCGGCGCCTAGCCCCGAAGGCCGGCCATGACCACCCTGACCACCCTGGTGACCGGGTTTCTCGGCAGTGGAAAAACCTCCACCCTGCTGCATCTGTTGGCGCATAAACCGGCCGGCGAGCGTTGGGCCGTGCTGGTCAATGAATTTGGCGAGATCGGCGTCGACGGCGCCATCCTGGCCGACAGCGGCGCGGTGCTCAAGGAAATTCCCGGCGGCTGCATGTGCTGTGTTAACGGCCTGCCGATGCAGGTGGGGCTGAACACCCTGTTACAGCGCAATACCCCCGACCGGCTGCTGATAGAGCCGACCGGACTGGGCCATCCCAAGCAGATCCTCGCCCTGCTCACCTCGCCGGTTTATGAAAACTGGCTGACCCTGCGCGCCACGCTGTGTCTGCTGGACGCGCGCCAGCTCGGCGACGCCCGTTATCGCGACAATGAGAATTTCCGCGATCAGCTGGCCTGCGCCGATGTCATTATCGCCAACAAGCAGGACAGCTATACCCCGCAGGATCGGCTGCTGCTGGCCGAATGGGTCGCGGCGCACGCCGGCGGGCGCCGGATGGTCGACGCCGTCCAGGGCCGGGTGCCGCCGTCGTTGCTCGACCTGCCGCGTCGGAACGCGCGCGAACTGCCCGATGGCGCCCACCATCACGGGCAACCGGCGCCCAAGGCGGGGCTGGCAGCGCTGCGGCTGCCGGGCAATACCGGCTGGCGCCGGGCGCTGAACCATGGCCAGGGTTACCAGTCCTGCGGCTGGATTTTTGACGGCGCCACCACCTTCGATACCGTCGGCCTGCTGGAATGGGCCAGGCTGGCGCCGGTGGAACGCGTCAAAGGCGTGGCGCGCATCCCCGAGGGCACGCTGCGGGTCAATCGCCAGGGCCAGGATTTACGTATCGAGACCCTGCCCGCGCCGCCGCCCGACAGCCGGATTGAGCTGATAAACCCCGGCCCCGCCGATTGGAACGCGCTGCAAACGGCCTTGTTGAAGATTCGTTTAAATTAGCAGGGTTACTATAAGTATTTAAATCATGTAGCTTGTTTATAGGTTTTGCCTTATGCGACGCTTACCTGCCGTTATAGCGCTTAATATGCTGGGCCTCGCGCTGTTTTTTTCCTGGTATCTGCCGGAACACCACGGATTTTGGCCGCGGCTTGACAACGCCATCTTTCTTGCCTCAAATCATCGGGTCGCCGCCAGCCATGCCTACGCCGTATTTCTGGCGGTCACCAACTACCGCGCATTTGACCTGATATCGCTGCTGGCGATGGGCCTGCTTTATCTCTATTACTTCCTGCATACCCCGCCACGTCTGCGCCACCGGCTTATCAGCCTCGGTATCGTGATGCTCTTGTCGGCGGTGGTGCTGAACCAGTTGGGTCATCTGCTGCCGGTAAGCCGTCCCAGCCCGACCGTATTTTATCAACATAACGACAGCGTGGTGCGGGTAGCGCAGTTCACCGCCATTCCCACCAAGGACATGTCCAAAGACAGTTTCCCCGGCGATCACGGCATGATGCTGCTGATTTTTACCGCCTATATGCTGCGTTATTTTGGCGGCCGGGCATTTGCCTGGGGCATGGCTATCGTGGTGCTGTTCTCCCTGCCGCGGGTCATGATCGGCGCGCACTGGTTTAGCGATATCGCGGTGGGCTCGCTGTCGGTGGTGCTGGTCGGCCTGAGCTGGTGGCTGATGACGGGAGCCTGCGATAAGGCGGTGGTCTGGTTTAACCAGCGTTTGCCGGGCATGGGACATTGGGGATATCGATAGGAATTAATTATGTCGGCGGCGGCGCGTGGCGGCGCAAGGGTACGGTCAGGTTACGGAAAAGTTGCCGGAATGCCTGCGCGCCGGCGGCGGCGAAGGCCGCCCGCCGCCATTCCCGACAATCGGGAATTTTTTTTGATCCATTTCTTAACGTTTAATTTAATACTATTTCACATCATCAAAAGTTATAAAATAGTCGATAAAAATCCTCGCTTTCCCTTATTCATTACGGTAACCTCGAATTCGCTGTACTAATAGACTGATATTATCGCTTATAAAAATGTGTGAGTGATACCACACAATGCAGGAATAACAGTTGGTCAATCAGTATTTGCGCTTTATTCTCGATTCGCTCGGCATTTTATAGCGGCTCCGTCGCTAAGGACTTTAAGGGATAACACTTATAATGGTCAAATCTCAACCTATTTTGAGATATGTGCTGCGGTTAATCCCCGCAGTGGCGGTGGCAGTTATGCTTTCCGCCTGTAGTTCTCATGGCAGTCAACAAACAGCTGAGATGCATGCAGTCAACGATAAAAGTGATTTTTTACTGCAAGCCTCTCAGGATCAATTCGAAGATATGGTCCGTAATGTCGATGTTAAAACGAAAATTATGGATCAATATGCCGTATGGAAAGGCGTCAGGTATCGCCTGGGCGGCAGCTCTAAACGTGGTATAGATTGTTCGGCTTTTGTACAACAAACGTTTCATGAACAGTTCGGCCTGGAATTGCCGCGTTCAAGCAGCGAGCAGCAGGGTATGGGCGCCAAGATCCAGCGCGCCAAACTGCGTCCAGGGGATCTGGTCGTGTTCCATGCCGGTTCGACCGGGCGCCATATGGGGATTTACCTGGGCAACGATCAGTTTGTCCACGCCTCCACCACCAGCGGCGTCATGATTTCCAGCTTATCGGAAACCTACTGGAACAAACGTTATCGGGAAGCGCGGCGGGTATTAACCGGCAAGTCCAAAGGTCAAATGACCACGGCAATGCGCGGTAACAGCGATTCCTGATTATTAACGGTTATTATTTAAATGTCCTGAATGCCGAACGAGATAAAAAAGCCGCCTGTTAAGGTGGCTTTTTTTTAACCATTATTAAAGATTTGTATATCTGCTTTTTTGCTTAATATATATTTTTCGATACGCATGACTGCCCACGCCGTACTATTCCCAAGCCTTTAACATATTTGCCTTCATGTTATCAACAAAATAATAATTATAAAGTGCGTCATTTGTCCGCTTGCCGTTACGCTTGGGATCGCGCGCGGCGTTAATGATGACCTGGCGGCGGTTAATTATTAAACGGCCGGTGCCGGACTCCGGTGTCGAAGGACTGACGCGCCACGTCGCGCGGGGAAATGGCCGGAAGGCATTAAAACCTGGTTGATAGTTTTGACATTAATGTTAAAAAAACCGTTAATGGCATTGTCTAAGGCGCCGGTATAATGGACACCCTTTACGGCTTGCCTTAACAAGGCTATTTGGTTTGATTCCTGGAGCGTAACCTGATGTTTCCACGTGTTTGGATTGCGCTGATGCTCAGCGTCGTCTGCCCCGGCCCGCGCGCCGACACCATCAATGACACTATCAATGATAGCTACGCTTTTGCGCTGTTGGGCGAACCGAAATACCCCAGCGATTTCAGCCATTTCGATTACGTCAATCCCGCCGCGCCCAAGGGCGGCGCCATTACCCTGGCGGCCATCGGGACCTTTGATAACTTTAACCGTTATGCCCTGCGCGGCTCGGCGGCGATGCGCACCGAGCAACTTTATGACGGTCTGTTCGTCACCTCCGACGATGAAATGGGCAGCTATTATCCCCTGGTGGCGGAATCGGCGCGTTATCCCGGCGATTTTTCCTGGATGGAAGTCTCCATCAATCCCCAGGCGCAGTACCACAACCATCAGCCGATCACCGCCAGGGATGTGGCATTTACCTTTGATAAGTTTATGACCGAAGGCGTGCCGCAGTTCCGTATTTATTACAAAGGGGTCAAGGTAAAAGCCATTGCGCCGCTCACGGTGCGCTACGAGTTCCCCAAACCCGACAAAGAGATGCTGCTCGGCCTGCTGACCCTGCCGGTGATGCCGGAAAGCTATTGGCAACACCATAAGCTCAGCGACCCGCTGGCCGCGCCGCCGCCGGCGA
The DNA here is from genome assembly GCF_036398755.1 of Acerihabitans sp. Taxonomy (NCBI): domain Bacteria; kingdom Pseudomonadati; phylum Pseudomonadota; class Gammaproteobacteria; order Enterobacterales; family Pectobacteriaceae; genus Acerihabitans; species Acerihabitans sp. Next base: position 28,038 of record NZ_DASWOM010000037.1, read on the forward strand.
GCGGGCCTTACCGCATCACGTCATGGCGTACCGGGCAGTATGTGACCTATTCGCGCGTCCGGGATTATTGGGCGGCCAACCTGCCGGTAAATCGCGGCCGCAATAATTTTGATAGTATCCGTTATGATTATTACCTGGACGACAATGTGGCACTGGAGGCGTTCAAAGCCGGCGCGTTTGATCTGCGCATCGAAAGCTCGCCCAAACTGTGGGCCACCCAGTACCATGGCGGCAATATTGAACGCGGTTATATCATCAAGCAGGAAATAGCCAACGATGCGCCGGTGGCGACCCCCTGGCTGGCATTTAACATCCAGCGGCCGCTGTTTGCCGACCGGCGGGTGCGCGAGGCGCTGACGCTGGCATTTGATTTTGAATGGATGAACAAGGCGCTGTTTTACCAGGGATACCAGCGGGTCGACAGCTATTTTATCAATACCGACTACGCGGCGCGGGATTATCCCGGCGTGGACGAACTGGCGGTTCTGGCGCCGCTGAAAGGCCTGGTGCCGCCGGAGGTATTTACCGAGCGCTACCAGCCGCCGGTATCGGACGGCAGCGGCTATGACCGGAAAAACCTGCTTAAGGCCTTCGCGCTGCTCAAACAGGCCGGATGGGAATTAAAAGACCAGCAGTTGGTCAACAGTAAAACCGGCAAACCCTTTGCCTTTGAAATGATGCTGATGAGCGGCGGCAACAGCAGCAATTATATCCTGCCCTTCCAGCATAACCTCCAGCGCCTGGGCATCCAGATGACCCTGCGCCAGGTCGACAGCGCGCAGTTTACCAATCGCCTGCGCAAGCGCGATTTTGATATGATGCCGTCGAGCTATGCCGCCTTCCCCTACCCCAGCGGCGATTTGCAAATCCTGTGGGGCAGCGCGTATGTGGAATCCTCCTATAACCGTCCCGGCGTCAAGGATCCGGCGGTGGACCGGCTTATCAATGAAATCGTGCGCCATCAGGGGGATGAAAAAGCGCTGCTGCCGCTGGGGCGGGCGCTGGATCGGGTATTGACCTGGAATTATTTTATGATCCCCCAGTGGTTTTCGCACCAGACCCGCCTGGCCTATTGGGATAAATTCGCCATGCCGGCCGTGAAGCCCACCTATGCGCTGGGTTTTGATTCCTGGTGGTATGATGTCAACCGGGCGGCCAGGCTGCCCGCCGAGCGACGCTGAGGATAAATGCCGTGCCGGTCCGCGCGGCACGGGCCTGACTGATAACGACGCTCTAAGGGAGGAGCCGCTTGCTAACCTATTTGTTACGCCGTTTATTGCTGGTGATCCCAACGCTTTGGGCCATCATTACCCTGAATTTTTTTATCGTGCAGGTCGCTCCCGGCGGGCCGGTGGATCAGGCCATCGCCGCCATTGAAATGGGCCAGCAAAGCGGCTTTAGCACCGGGCACAGCGACCCCGCCGCCCGTGTCCAGGCCCTGCACGGCGGCCAGATCGGCGACAGTCAGTACCGGGGGGCGCGCGGGCTGGATCCTGAGGTGATCGCGGAGATTACCCGGCGCTACGGCTTCGATAAACCGCTGCATGAGCGTTATTTCACCATGCTGTGGAACTATGTGCGCTTTGATTTTGGCGACAGCCTGTTTCGCGGCGCCACGGTGATGCATTTGATCAAGGAGAGCCTGCCGGTCTCCATCACCCTGGGATTGTGGAGCACGCTTATCATCTATCTGGTGTCGATTCCGCTCGGCATAAAAAAGGCGGTGCGCAGCGGCAGCGCCTTTGACGTCTGGAGCAGCACGCTGATTATCGTCGGCTACGCGATACCGGCCTTTTTGTTCGCCATCCTGCTTATCGTCCTGTTCGCCGGCGGCGGCTATCTTGACTGGTTCCCGCTGCGCGGGCTGGTCTCGAGCCATTTCGACAGCCTGCCGTGGTATAAAAAAATCACCGATTATCTCTGGCATATCACGCTGCCGGTGTTGGCCACGGTTATCGGCGGGTTCGCCACCCTGACCATGCTGACCAAAAACGCCTTTCTCGACGAGATCCGCAAACAATACGTCACCACCGCGCGCGCCAAGGGACTGTCGGAAAACCAGATCCTCTACCGCCACGTGTTCCGCAACGCCATGCTGCTGGTGATAGCCGGCTTTCCCGCCACCTTTATCAGCATGTTCTTTACCGGTTCGCTGCTCATCGAGGTGATGTTCTCCCTGAACGGCCTGGGGCTTTTGGGCTACGACGCCACCCTGCAACGGGATTACCCGGTGATGTTCGGCACCCTGTATATCTTTACCCTGATAGGCCTGCTGCTCAACATCCTCAGCGATATGACCTATACGCTGGTTGACCCGCGCATTGATTTCGAGGGCCGCCAATGAAATTGAGTTCCGTAAACCAGGCGCGCTGGGCGCGTTTTCGTCATAACCGCCGCGGATATTGGTCGTTATGGCTGTTCCTGCTGCTGTTTATCCTAAGCCTCGCCTCGGAGCTGGTGGCCAATGACAAGCCTTTGCTGGTGCGTTATCAGGGGCAGTTTTACTCGCCGCTGCTGTTTAACTACAGCGAAACCACCTTCGGCGGCGAGCTGGCCACCAGAACGGATTACCGCGATCCCTATATCGCCGCGCGGCTGGCCGAAAACGGCTGGGCGTTATGGGCGCCGATACGCTATGACTACCGCACCATTAACTTTGCCACCCTTCGCCCCTTCCCCTCGCCGCCAAGCCGGCAAAACTGGCTGGGCACCGACAGCACCGGCAAGGATGTGCTGGCCAATCTGCTGTACGGTTTCCGGCTGTCGATGCTGTTCGGCCTGGCGCTGACCCTGCTGTCGAGCGTTATCGGCATTATCGTCGGCGCCAGCCAGGGCTATTACGGCGGCCGGCTGGATCTGTGGGGGCAGCGTTTTATCGAAGTCTGGTCAGGCATGCCGACGCTGTTTTTGATTATATTGCTGTCGAGCGTGGTGCCGCCGGATTTTTGGTGGCTGCTGGCCATTACCGTGCTGTTCGGCTGGATGGGCCTGGTGGGCGTGGTGCGCGCGGAATTCCTGCGCGCCCGTAATTTCGACTATATCCGCGCCGCCCAGGCCATGGGGGTGAGCGATCGGATGATTATGCTGCGCCATATGCTGCCCAACGCCATGGTGGCGACGCTGACCTTCTTGCCCTTTATCCTGTGCGGGTCCATTACCACCCTGACCTCGCTGGATTTTCTCGGTTTCGGGCTGCCCATCGGCTCGCCGTCCCTGGGCAACCTGCTGCTGGAAGGCAAAAACAACCTCCAGGCGCCCTGGCTCGGCATTACCGCCTTCGTTATGCTGGCCCTGGTGCTGTCATTACTGATTTTCATCGGCGAAGCGGTGCGCGACGCCTTCGACCCCAGCAAGGCCCATTAAGCTATGACCACTCCGCTGTTAGAGATTAAAGAACTGAGCGTCGCCTTTCGCCAGGGTGATCAAACCCGACAGGTGGTGGATCGGGTCACGCTTACGCTTAACCCCGGCGAAACCCTGGCGCTGGTGGGCGAATCCGGCTCGGGCAAAAGCGTCACCGCCCTGTCGGTCCTGCGCCTGCTGCCCTCGCCGCCGGTGCTCTATCCCCACGGCGATATCCTTTTCGAAGGCAAGAGCCTGCTGCATGCCGACGATGCGGCGCTAAGGCGCGTGCGCGGCAACGACATCGCCATGATCTTCCAGGAACCGATGTCATCGCTTAACCCGCTGCACAGCGTGGAAAAGCAGCTGCTGGAGGTGCTGGCGCTGCATCGGGGCATGCACGGCGCCGAGGCCCATGCCGAAGTGCTGGCAAGCCTGGACCGGGTCGGCATTCGCCAGGCCAAATCCCGGCTGCGGGATTTCCCCCACCAGCTGTCCGGCGGCGAACGCCAGCGGGTCATGATCGCCATGGCGCTGCTCACCCGCCCCAAACTGTTGATTGCCGACGAGCCGACCACGGCGCTCGACGTGACGGTGCAGGCGCAAATCCTGGCGCTGCTCACCGACCTGCGCCGGGAAATGGGCATGGCGCTGCTGTTTATTACCCATAACCTGAATATTGTGCGCCGGCTGGCGGACAACGTGGCGGTAATGCAGGAGGGCAAATGCGTGGAGGTCAGTCCCTGCCCAACCCTGTTCAGCGCGCCACGGCACCCTTATACCCGCCGTCTGCTGGCGGCGGAACCGGGCGGCGAGCCGCCGCCGGTGCCGGAAGACGCGCCGACGCTGCTGCGGGTCGATAACCTGGGGGTGAACTTTTCCCAGCGCCAGGGGCTGTTTCGTCACCGGGCGGCGCAAAAAAGCGCCGTGCGCGCGGTGAGCTTTACCCTGCGGCGCGGCGAAAGCCTGGGACTGGTGGGCGAATCCGGTTCCGGCAAAAGCACCACCGCGCTTGCGGTGCTGCGCTTGCTTAAATCCGACGGCGAGATCTGGTTTGACGGCCAGCCGCTGCATCAGTTTAACCGGCGCGGGATGCTGCCGCTGCGCCGCCGCATCCAGGTGGTGTTCCAAGACCCCAACTCGGCGCTCAATCCCCGGCTGACGGTGGCGCAAATCGTGGTGGAAGGCCTGCGCGTGCATCACCATTTCACGCAGCAGGATCAGGATCGACGGGTGATTGACGCGCTCAGGGAAGTGGGGCTCGATCCGGCGACCCGTCACCGCTATCCCGATGAATTTTCCGGCGGGCAGCGCCAGCGCATCGCCATCGCCCGCGCGCTGATTTTACAACCGGACGTGGTTATCCTCGATGAACCCACCTCGTCGCTGGACAGATCGGTTCAGGCGCAGATCCTGCAATTGCTGAAATCATTGCAGGAAAAGCACCAGTTGACCTATCTGTTTATCAGTCACGATCTGCAGGTGGTGCGGGCGATGTGTCATCAAGTGATGGTATTGCGGGAAGGCGAAGTGGTGGAACAGGGCGACTGCCGCCGGGTATTCGACGCGCCGTCGGCGGAATATACCCGTCAATTGCTCAAGGCGGCCGGTTAAGCCCTCATGCCGGAGGCTAAGGTTAAGAAAAGTAGGTCGCCGTGGCCGGCTCGGCGATGGCCACGCCCATGTTTTTCAGGCGGCACAGGCTGGTGCATTCGTCGTCGCGGTGTAAAAACAGGCAAGGCTGCCCCTCGCATTCCAGCACCGAGCAAGTCACCTGAATTTCCACCAGTGAACGCGCCAGCTCACGCATGACTTCCCAGGCCGTATCGCCTTCGTGGCTCAGCAGCATCAGGCCGATGAGCTCGTTATCGTCGCGATCGCCGGCGGATATCGGTTCAACCTGTATCCCGCTAAACCCGTTAAGCCAGCGGTAAGAATGTGGCAAACGATGCACCACGGATACCTGTAGATTTGTCACTCCACGTCCCCAGACGATAAAACCAGCTAGTAACAATTTTATCACAATACTATAATCTTAGTGTGACATTAGCAGCCGATTTGTATATAAAAACAGCATAACCACCGCTAAAATGAGAGATAGATCTCTTTTCGGCCTATATGTACCGCTTTATCCGCGGCAGCACAACCGTTTTTTATGCATTTGCATAACTTTAATTAAGCTTATTGTTTACATTTTACGATCAAGGGATGATGTGGCGGTAAAGGGCGCAAATGCCGCAGCGACCGGGTATAGAAGAAAGGGGCGCGGGCGAAACAGCGCGATTGCCGCACTGTTACCCCCGCGCCGGTAAGGCGTGGTAAAGATGAGAAGCGGTGTTAGGCCAGCAACGCCTGCGCCAGGTAGCCGTCCGGCTGCGCCACCCCCGGCAGGGCAAAAAAATATCCCCCGCCGATGGGCTGGATATATTCTTCCAGTGCCTCGCCATTGAGCCGGCGCTGCACGGTAAGAAATCCCTGCTCTAAATCCCGCTGGAAACAGACAAACAATAACCCCATATCCAGCTGGCCGGAGCGGGACGCCCCCAGGGAATAGCTATAGCCCCGGCGCAGCATCAGGTTGTTTTGCGCCGCCGGCGTGCGCGGATTGGCCAGGCGCATATGGGCATCAAGCGGAATGATTGCGCCGTGCGGATCGCGGTCGTAGTCGGGCACAGCATGTTCATCCGCCATGCCCAGCGGCGCGCCGGTGCGCTTATCGCGGCCAAAGATGGCCTGCTGCTCGTGCAGCGGCGTGCGGTCCCACGATTCCACGTGAAAGCGGATAATCCGTACCGCCTGATAACTGCCGTTCACCGCCCAGGCCGGCTCATCGGCGCCGGCGCCGACCCAGATGACCCGGTCCATCAGGCCGGGGTCGCGGGTATCGGGATTGCCGGTGCCGTCCTTGAAGCCCAGCAGATTGATGGGCGTCTCCTTGCCCCGGCTGCGCGCCGCATTGGCGGAGATAAAGCCTTCCCGCTTCCAGCGCACGCTCAGCAAGTCCGGCGTATGTTTGATGATATCCCGCAGCGCGTGGATCACGGTGTCGCCGCCGTTGGCGCAGATTTGCAGCAGCAGATCGCCATGGCATAAATCGGCGTCCAGCGCATCATTGGCAAAACGCGTCATTTTTTGCAGCCGCCGGGGTTTCAGCGCGGCCAGGCCGAAACGATCGTCAAACAGCGAGTCGCCCACCGCCACCGTCATGGTCAGGTTATCCGGGGCGATATGCTCGCCCAGGATACCGGAGTCCATCGGCGGCAATTTTTCATCCACCGCCGGCGCCTGCCCGCCCATGGTCAAAAAGGCGATGCGCTCGGTCAGCACGCGGAATAACCGCTTCAGGTCATTTTTATCGCCCGCCAGCACGTCAAACGCCACCAGCATCATCGCCGCCTGCTGCGGCGTGGTAATGCCGGACTGGCGCGGGCCGTAAAACGGCTGACGCTGCCAGCGCTCGTCGGGGGATAAGGTGCCGGGAGACCTGGCGTCGGCAGCCGGAGAACCCGCGCCGGCCACCGGGGCCGCCGACGCCCCGCGCAGCGCCAGGGCGCCGCCAAGGGCGCCCAGCCCCTTCAGCCAGCGGCGCCGCGATGGCGACGCCGCCTTTTGGCCCAAGCTATGTTTATCAGCGCTCATAAGACTATAAATCCTACTCCAGACCCAACACGCCGCGCAGCAGCGCCAGATCTTCCGCCAGGGCGGTAATCGGGCCTTTCAGCGCGGTGCGATCCGCATCGGTAAGCTTATCATAAGATTCAAAGCCGTCTTTGGTGCGGTATTTCGCCAGAACTTTATCCACCTTGGCAAAGTTGCCGTCAATCTTCGCCAGCAGCGGCGCATCGGCTTTTTGCAGCAGCGGGCGCAGCAGGTTAACGATTTTTTGCGACCCGTCGATATTGGCCTGGAAATCGGAGAGATCGGTACGGCTATAACGGTCTTCCTCGCCGCTGATTTTGCTGGAGGCCACTTCCTCAATCAGTCCGGCGGCGCCGCCGACCACTTTACTCGGCGGGAAGGTCAGGTCGCCGATGCGTTTTTGCAGATCCAGGGTGTCTTTATACAATTGATCGGCAAACGGCGCGGTGCCGGCGGTGGTTTTATCGCTAAACAGGATTTTTTCCAGGCGGTGGAAGCCGGTAAACTTCGGATCGGCGGATTTCTGCTCGAAGTCGTCCTCGCGGGCATCGATACTGCCGTCCAGATCGGAGAACAGTTCGGCGATAGGCTCGATGCGTTCATAATACACCCGGGTCGACGCGAACAGCTTCTGCGCGGTGGCCAAATCGCCCTTCTTCACCGCATCGGTAAAGGTCTTGGTATGGGTAACCAGTTCGCCGACCTGTTGCAGCACGTAGACCTTATAGTCGGCAATCGGCCCCACCAGCGCCATGGCATCCGGTTTAACCGCGCCCGCGCCGCCGTCCGCCGCCACCGTCAGCTTGCCTTTCGGGTTGCTCAGCAGGCCGCAGGTCATATCATATTCGCCCGGTTCCAGGTTGGCGGTCATCTTCTGGGTAAAGCCCGGCGCCACGTTCTCCCGTTCCTCGACCACCATCACGCCCTTGAGGATTTCCCACTCCAGTCCTTTCTGGCTGGCGTTGTGGATTATAAACTGCGTTTTGCCCGGTTTAACGGTCAGCGTCATCGGATCGCACTGTTTATCGTTAACGGTAATCTTGACCTGGGGAATATCGGCCGCCATCACGGGCCAACTCCATGACGACAAGACCGGCGCCACCAGCAAGGCGGCGGGAAGGATGCGGCGACGGAGGCGTTTCATATTGGACATTATATTTACCCTGAATAGTGGAACAATTTAATGGAATTTTTACCCGGCGACGCTGGTCGTCCGGTTGCCCCGCCGCGGCAGGAAAAACATCACCAGGGCCGGCACCAGATATAACAAATACACCGTGACTTCACTGACGGTCGGCGCTTCCTGATAACCGAGCAGCCCCTCGAGCAACGTGCCGAACAACGATTGGGTGGACAAGGTCGCGCTGAAATCAAAGGCGACGGCCTGCAAGCCGTTCCATAATCCCGCCTCGTGGAAAGCGCGGATCGCCCCGGCCGCCAGCCCCGCGGCCACAAACAGAATAAACAGGCTGGTCCATTTGAAAAACTTCTCCATCCGCAGGCGGATGCCGCCGTAGTACATCAGCATCCCCAGGACGACGGCGCTGGCCAGTCCCAATACCGCGCCGATCGGCGCCTCGATGCCGACATCCTGCTGAAATGCCGCCAGCAGGAAAAACACCGACTCCAGCCCCTCGCGGGCGACGGCGAAAAACACCATGCCCACCAACGCCCAGCCTTGCCCGCGGGCGTTGCTGAGCGCCTGATCGACGGCGCTTTCCAGTTGGGCTTTAATCGAACGGGACATCTTGCGCATCCAGAACACCATCCAGGTCAGGATGACGACCGCCAGCACCGCCACGATGCCCTCGAACAGTTCCTGCTGCTTTTGCGGAAACTCGCCGGTGGTTTCGTTAATGGCGATACCCACCGCCAGGCACAACAGCGCCGCGCTTATCACGCCCGCCCACACCGCCTTCAGCCAACGACCGCGCCCGGTCTTTTTCAGATAGCCGGCAATCAGGCTCACGATCAGCGCCGCTTCGAGGCCCTCGCGCAGCATAATCAAAAAAGGCACAAACATACCCGTCACCTCGATACGCTAAGGGGCGATAAATAGTAAAGAAACGTCAATTAAAACGATATTGATTATCATTACGATGGTAAGAAACACAAGCGCAGATTTGCGACTATTTGTAACCGTTAGGAAACAAACCGTCTCATGGCATATCAGGCTGGCGGTCAGTC
>NZ_DASWOM010000038.1:0-21998 GCF_036398755.1 Acerihabitans sp.
CTGGAGCGCTAACCGGGCCGGTGCATCACGGGGGCATGGGCGGCGGAAGGCATCGCGCAGCGACGCGCGACCTGCCGGGCGCGGGGAAGTCAAGAAGGGGCGCGCGTGCGCCCCTTCTTGTCGCTTGCCGGCACCCGGCAATACCTAAAACCGCCGAACGCACGGCAAGCGAAACCCCGCCGGTGCAACATGCAATCCCCCGCCAGCGGCAAGCGAACCCTTGCCGGAGCAACATATAACCCCCCGCCAGCCGCAACCGCCCCCGCGCCATAAAGATATGCAATCGCGCTTTTTATTTTCGTTTATTGCTCGTTATTGTTCTTTATCACACAAATTCCGCCGTTTTTATGCGTTAATTCCCCTATACCCATCCGCTTTCCAGGGGATTGAGCAACAGGAGAATGTATGAGTAACCGATATTCCCATGAGGATACGGACGTCATTATCATCGGCGGCGGCGCCACCGGAGCGGGAATTGCCCGCGATTGCGCCCTGCGGGGTCTGCGTTGCCTGCTGCTTGAGCGCGACGATATCGCCGCCGGCGCCACCGGCCATAATCACGGCCTGCTGCACAGCGGCGCGCGTTACGCTGTCACGGATGGCGAATCCGCCCGCGAATGCATTGAGGAAAACCGAATCCTCAAACGGATCGCCCATCACTGCGTCGAGGCCACCGATGGTCTGTTTATTACCCTGCCGCAGGATTCATTGGATTATCAGCAGCGGTTTATCGCCGCCTGCCTGGCCGCCGGTATTGAGGCCGAGGCCATCGACCCGCGGCTGGCCCTCCGGCTGGAGCCGGCGGTCAACCCGTCGCTTATCGGCGCGGTGCGGGTACCGGACGGTACCGTCGATCCGTTTCGCCTCGCCACCGCCAATATGATCGACGCGCGCGAACATGGCGCGCGCTTTTTAACCTACCATAGCGTTACCGGGCTTATCCGCCAGGGCGATCGGGTACGCGGCGTGCGCGCGCTCGATCATAATTCCGGTGAGACACATGACATTTACGCCCCGGTGGTGGTTAACGCGGCGGGGATCTGGGGGCAGCATATCGCCGAATACGCCGATCTGCGCATCCGCATGTTCCCGGCCAAGGGCGCGCTGCTGATCCTCGGTCACCGTATCAATAACCTGGTCATTAACCGCTGCCGCGCCCCGTCCGATGCCGATATCCTGGTGCCGGGCGATACCATTTCCCTGATAGGCACCACCTCCACCCGCGTCGACTACGGCGATATCGACCGGCTGACGGTCACCCCCGCGGAGGTCGATCTGTTGATGCGCGAGGGCGCGCTGCTGGCGCCACGGCTGGCGCGCACGCGCTTGCTGCGCGCTTACGCCGGCGTGCGGCCGCTGGTGGCCAGCGACGACGATCCCTCCGGGCGCAGCGTCAGCCGCGGCATTGTCCTGCTGGACCATGCCGAACGCGACGGTTTGCAGGGCTTTATCACCATTACCGGCGGCAAGCTGATGACCTATCGCCTGATGGCCGAATGGGCGACGGATAGCATCTGCGCCAAGCTTGGCGTGACCGTGCCCTGCACCACGGCGCAGCAGGCGTTGCCCGGATCCAGGAAACCGGCAACAGAGACCGGGCGTCCCGCGGGCCGGTTGCCCGCCAGCATCTCCGGCTCCGCCGTCTACCGCCACGGCGATCGCGCCAACCAGGCGCTATGGGGCGATCGCCTGGCCAGCAGCCTGGTCTGCGAATGCGAAGCGGTCACGGCGGGAGAGGTGCGCTATGCGGTGGAGACCCTGAACGTCAACAACCTGACCGATCTGCGCCGCCGCACGCGCGTGGGCATGGGCACCTGCCAGGGTGAGCTGTGCGCCTGCCGCGCCGCCGGGCTGCTGACCCGTTTTAACGTCGCCACCCCACGCCAGTCCATCGGCCAGCTGTCGACGTTCCTCAACGAGCGCTGGAAAGGCATCAGGCCGGTGGCCTGGGGAGACGCGCTGCGCGAAAGCGAATTTACCAGTTGGGTATACCGGGGACTGTGCGGATTGGACGGCGATGCCGGAAATACCCAGCGAAAAAAAACGGAGGCCGATGATGGAATTTGATGCCGTGGTGATTGGCGGCGGTCTGGCCGGGCTTAGCTGCGCCGTCAGCCTGGCGGAGCAAGGCCACCGGACGGCGGTGGTCAGCGCCGGGCAAAGCGCGCTGTATTTTTCCTCCGGCTCGCTGGATCTGCTATCAAGTCTGCCGGACGGCACGCCGGTGGCCTCGCCGCCCGAGGCGCTGGCGGCGCTGGCACGGCAGGCGCCACGGCATCCCTACAGCCTGCTGGGCGCGCGCGAGGTTATGGCGCGGGCCGACGAGGCGCAGGCGCTGCTGGCCCGCTGCGATATCGCCCTGACCGGCAGCTCCGGGCAAAACCATCAGCGCATTACCCCGCTGGGCACCCGCAGGGCGACCTGGCTCAGCCCCGGGGACGTGCCGATCACCCCCTGGGACGGCGCCCTTCCCTGGCAAAAGGTGGCGGTCATCGGCATTGAGGGTTTTCTGGATTTCGAGGCCAGTATCGTCGCCGCCTCCCTGATGGCGGAACAGGGCATCCACGCCGACACGGCCTGCCTGCGCCTGCCCGCGCTCGACCGGCTGCGCGCCAGCCCGAGCGAATTTCGCGCGGTCAATATCGCCAGGGTGCTGGACCTGCCGGAAAATATCCCGGCCCTGGCCGCCGAGCTTGCCCGCCTGGCGGGGGACGCGCAGTGCCTGATCCTGCCGGCCTGCGTCGGGCTCGACTCCGCGCAGCCGCTTGAGCAACTGCGCGCCCTGCTGGATCGGCCGGTTTACCTGCTGCCGACCCTGCCGCCCTCGCTGCTGGGCATCCGCTTATTCCAGGCGCTGCGCCGGCGCCTGAACCGGCTTGGCGGCGTCTTCATGCCCGGCGACAAGGTATTGAAGGCGCGGTTTGCGGGCCGGCGCATCGTCAGCCTCTCCACCCGCAACCACGCCGATATTCCGGTGCGCGCGCGCCAGGTGGTGCTGGCCAGCGGCAGCTTTTTCAGCAATGGTCTGACGGCCACCCGCGAGCGCATCTATGAACCGGTTTTCGGTCTCGACGTGCAGGGCGGTGAAGCGCGTGATACCTGGAGCCGCGCCGATTTTTTCGCCCCCCAGCCCTACCTCCAGTTCGGCGTCGAAACCGATGATCGCCTGCGGGCGTTGCTCGGCGGTGAACCATTGGAAAATCTGTATGCCATTGGCGCGGTGCTGGGCGGCTACGACCCGTTAAGCCAGGGCTGCGGCGCGGGGGTGTCTTTGGTAAGCGCGCTGCACGCCGCGGGAAGGATTGCCGTTACGCTGGAGAAAGATCATGAGCCTACCCTTTGATAACAGCTTTGAAAGCTGCCTGAAATGTACCGTATGCACCACCTATTGCCCGGTGTCCCGGGTCAATCCGCTCTATCCGGGGCCAAAGCAGGCGGGGCCGGACGGCGAGCGGTTGCGCCTAAAGGATCCGGCGCTTTACGACGACGCGCTGAAATACTGCTCCAACTGCAAGCGCTGCGAGGTGGCCTGTCCGTCCGAGGTACGCATCGGCGACATTATCCAGCGCGCCAAGGCCCGCTACAGCCCGCGCAAACCCGGCCTGCGCGACGCCATACTGAGCCATACCGATATCATGGGCCGGCTCTCCACCCCCCTGGCGCCGCTGGTGAATCTGGCCACCGGGCTGACGCCGGTGCGGCGACTGCTGGACAAAACGCTGCACATCGACCACCGCCGCCAACTGCCGAAATATTCCTTCGGCACCTTTCGCCGCTGGTATCGCCAGGAAGCCGATATCCAGCGGCGTTACCCCGAACGGGTCGCCTTCTTCCACGGCTGCTTCGTTAATTATAACCATCCCCAGTTGGGCAAGGATCTGATCAAGGTGCTGAATGCCATGGATATCGGGGTGCAATTGTTGCAGCGCGAGAAATGCTGCGGCGTGCCGCTTATCGCCAACGGCTTTATCGCCCAGGCGCAAAAGCAGGCGCGGATAAACCGCGTTTCGCTTGAACAGGCGGTGCTGGAGGAAGGCATGGCGGTCGTGGGTACCTCGTCGAGCTGCATTCATGCCCTGCGCGAGGAGTATCCCCATCTGCTGGACGTGGATACCTCAGCGGTGCGTGAACGGGTCGAACTGGCCACCCGCTATATCTATCGCCGGCTGGAGGCGGGCGCGACGCTGGACCTGAAGCCTCTTCCGCTGCGGGTGGCCTACCATACCCCCTGCCATATGGAAAAAATGGGCTGGACGCTCTATACCCTGGAACTGCTCAGGCGCATTCCCGGTCTTGAACTGGTGGTGCTGGACTCGCAGTGCTGCGGCATCGCCGGCACCTACGGCTTTAAAGCGGAAAATTACGCCACCGCGCAGGACATCGGCGCCCCGCTGTTCAGGCAGATAGCAGACAGCGGCGTCGACCTGGTGGTGACGGATTGTGAAACCTGCAAGTGGCAAATAGAGATGTCCACCGGCAAGCCCTGCGAACACCCGATTACGCTGCTGGCCCGTGCGCTGGCATGACCTCCCCGGCGGCTTGCCGCATAATGGGTATCAGGTAATCGCAATGGATTTCACCGCCGCCGTCGTCGTTGCCGGAAGACGGCCAGCGGTGAAAACGCTCAATATCGTAGCCGTCGCGCCGCACCATGCGCATCAGCGGCAGGCAAACGCCGTACAGATCCATGATAAATCCCTGCAATCCCCCGGCCGGCCCCCGATAGGTAAACAGCGCATAATCGCCGGCGCTCAGCATCAGTTCATGCAGATTATCGCCCTTTACCGGCAAAAACGCCGGCTCGGCGGCGGTGGTATAAAACACCTCGTTTTCACCGTTTTTCCCGACGGCGGGGCGCGAAAAGCACAGGCCATAGACCACAGGCGGACTGCTTTGCGCCTCGTCAAGGAACGTGCGCCAGAACTGGGTGCGCAGTTCGGCGCGGTAACGGCTTAGCTGCTCAAGCGTGCAGGTATAACTGCGGGTGATGCCTTCAAGCCTGAGGGTCTGGAGCACGACGATTTCCGCCGGGGCATAGGTCTGGCCGGCGCGTCCTATCGGCGGCTGGATGCCGTAAAAGTTCCATCGCAGCGAACGCCGGTAGAAGGCGGGCGTCTGCTCAAACTGTTTTTTAAAGGCGCGGGTGAACGTTTGTTGGGATTCAAAATGGTACTGCAGGGCGATGTCCGCCAGCGAGCGGCTGGTCAGGCGCAGCGCCATGGCGGCATTGGAGAGCCGCCGGGCGCGGATATACGCGCCGAGCACATGGCCCGTCGTCTCTTTGAATTTCCGTTGCAGATGCCATTTGGAATACCCCGACCTGTCGGCTACGTCATCCAACGTTAGGGGTTGGTCCAACCGCTCTTCCAGCCAAGTCAGCAGGTCGCAGATAATCCCGGATCGGTTCATAAAAAACGTATGCCTCAAAAGCCTTTATATCGTGGGGGAATACCCGATAAAAAGAAATATTCAACGCGATTATTCCCTGTTTAATACCAAGATTCTACCTATTATTTTTTTCAATAATCATGCTGTTATGAAAGATAATGCTATTTTTGCAGCAACAGGACCTGGATTTACATAAAATGACAAATCTTGATTGAAATATAATCAGTGTTTAATATCGCTTTGAACGATAAATGCTATTTTTAACCTTGAATGGCAATTGCCATACTATTCAGAATCATTTTGACATATTGTGTTAAAATGACCGGAAGTGCTTTTTTTATCTTTAAATGCCATTATTCCCTCAATAACAAATAGTTACTCTTTATAATATATTGTAAAATCACCCGATGTAAAAATGCTTTTTTTTGCCGTAAATGTTATTTTTGACATTTAATGCCATATAAGTTTTCTTTATTAATTGTAGGTCGGCGCCTTTAATTACAATATTTAAACCTTGATCACAAAATTTCATATTTTGCGGTTCGCTTTTTTAATAAATAGCGGTAGTATTTCTTCTCCCATTGGTGCTTCCTGTGTCTACTCGATGCGCTTCCGCCTTGGCCGCGGGATGAAAAAGGCCAAGGCAACAAATCCTTATCTCCAGTGTTCAGGCAGTGGCGCGGGCATAAGCCCGTATTAAATAAAAAATACTTTATAAGGTATCCTTTCAATGAAATATAGCATCCTTGCAGTGATGATCCCGGCCTTGTTAGCGTCGGGGGTTGCCAGCGCGGCCGAGGTGTATAACAAAGACGGCAATAAGCTTGATCTCTACGGTAAAATAGACGGTCTGCATTACTTTGCCAATGATAACGGTTATGCCCCTGACGGCGATCAGTCTTATATGCGTTTCGGCTTTAAAGGCGAAACACAAATCACCGATCAGCTCACCGGCTATGGTCAATGGGAATATAACGTCCAAACTAACAAAACCGAAGGCAGCGATTCCACCGACGGCACCAAGACGCGTTTGGGCTTTGCCGGCTTGAAATTCGCCGATTACGGTTCAATTGACTACGGCCGTAATTATGGCGTGGTATATGATGCCTTGGGATGGACGGATATGCTGCCGGAGTTCGGCGGTGAAACCGCTTACTCCGATAACTTCATGGTCGGCCGTACCACCGGCGTTGCCACTTATCGTAATACCAACTTCTTCGGCCTGGTCGACGGCCTGGGTTTTGCCCTGCAATACCAGGGTAAAAACGAACGGTCCGATATTCAGCGGGCCAACGGCGACGGCTACGGCGGTTCAGTTTCCTATGTTTCGCCTATTGGGGTTGGCGTTGTCGGCGCGTACTCTTCTTCGGATCGTACCGATAGCCAGAATCTGGCCACCGTCGGCCAGGGCGACCGGGCCGAACAATGGGCCACCTCGCTCAAATATGACGCCAACAACCTGTATCTGGCCGCAACCTACGGCCAAACCCGTAACGCCACCTATATCGACGGCACCACGCCGACCGGTGTAAACGTGGTGGGTTTTGCCAATAAGACCCAGGATATACTGCTGGTGGCGCAATATCAGTTCGACTTCGGGCTGCGTCCGTCCATCGGCTATACCCAGTCCAAGGCTAAGGACGTTGAAGGCATCGGTGACGTTGACCTGCTTAAGTATTATGAAGTCGGCGCCACCTACTACTTCAACAAAAACATGTCGACCTATGTTGATTACATTATCAACCGCATCGACGACGATAACCGTCTTGGCGTCAACAGCGGCGACGTTGTCGCCCTGGGCGTGGTGTATCAGTTCTGATTCACACGGCGGTTTATCAGCGGCCCGCAGCGATGCGGGCCGTTTTTTTTGCCCGTCCGCCAGAGCGCCAGTCCCACCGGGGCTACGGGGTGGGCAGCGTTCTAGCCTTTGATTTCCCGTTCGTTGTCCCCGCCCAGTTGTTTGCTGCGACTGATATCGCCGAGCAGTTGCTCCAGCTTCTCCTCCGTCAACGGTTTGGAAAACAGAAACCCCTGCATCTGGGTACAGCCGGCGTCCACCAGGAACTGCTGCTGCTCGGGCGTCTCCACCCCTTCCGCTATCACCTCGAGGTTCAGCTTGACCCCCAGGTGGGAGACGGCGGTGACAATGGCGGCGGTATCTTTCAGCTGGGTGACGAACTGCACGAAGGAACGATCGATTTTTACACTGTCGACGACGATATCCTTTAACAGGCTAAGGCTTGAGTAGCCGGTGCCGAAATCATCCAGGGAAATGCGCACCCCGGCCGCGCGCAGCAGCACCAGCTGATGTTTGCTGTTGGCATCGGAATTCATGATGGCCGTCTCGGTCAGCTCCAGTTCGAGTCGCTCCGGCGGGAAACGCAGCTCGGCCAACAGCGCCAGCACCATGGGTGCGAACCCGCCGTCGCGCAGCTGGATGGGAGAAATATTGACCGACAGCGATAAATCGCTCCAGCGCAGCATCTCACGGCAGGCCTGACGCAGGATAAGCTTACCCAGGGGAATAATCAGCCCGGTTTCCTCGGCCAGCGGCACAAACTGCACCGGGGAAATTTCGCCCAGTTCATCATCCCGCCAGCGCGCCAGCGCCTCCACGCCGATAATATGATTGTCGGCGGCGCGGATCAGCGGTTGATAGGCGCAGGTGATATCCCGGCCCGCCGACAGTGCGTTGGCCAGCGCTTTTTCCATGCGCCGCTTGCTGCTCAGGTTGGCATCCAGCGACTCGGAGTAAAAACAGTGCATGTTTTTACCCTGCCGCTTTGCCTCATACAGGGCGGCGTCCGCTTTACGCAGCAATTCGCCGGCGGTGATAACCGCCTCGGTAATCACCGTCACCCCGACCGATACCGTGACGAAGGGCGACGCGCCGGTCAGCGTAAAGGGGATTTGCGTCAGGTTGACTATTTGGCGGCACAGGTCTTCCGCCTGCGCGCGCCCGACGGGCTGGTGGGTGAGCAGGGAAAATTCATCACCGCCCATCCTGGCGACCAGGCTTGCCTGCGGCGCCACGCCCTGCAGGCGCCGGCCAAATTCGCACAGCACGAAATCCCCGGCCTGGTGGCCATAGGTATCGTTGATATTTTTAAATCCGTCGAGATCCATCAGCAGCAGCAGGCCGCCGATGCCGCCGGCATGTTTGCCGGCGCCGGGCACCACCACCTGGTTGAGCTGCTCATACAGCGCGGTGCGGTTATGCAGGCCGGTGAGAATATCATGATAGGCCAGGTAGCGGGTCTGCGCCTCGGATTCCCGCAGGATGGTGATATCGTTAAGCGAGACCAGCACATAGGGCACGTCGTGGAAAATAATGCGCGAACAGCGCACCATCATTGAGATCAGCACATTATCCCGGTTAAGCATCTGGTGTTCATATTCGATGTCTTCACCGGTCTTCAGGACATGGCCATCCCGCTCGATAATCATATCGACCAGCGTCGGGTCAAGATCGGCCAGGGGGGAATGGCCGAGGATCTCGCCGGCGGTTTTACCGAATAACTCGCAGGCCTTGCGATTGAGGAACACCACGCGCTGCTGTTCATCCTTAAGGAACGTGGCGTCAGGCAGCGCGTTCAACACCGCCTGGCAGACTTCAAGATTATTGAACATGGCGTCGGGATCCCCTGTTGAACGGTTCCCCTAGAGTAACAGATTTGTGCCTTCCCGCGCAGGATTCGACGCCGGCTGGTCGTCGTCCTCCTCCTCCCACAGGCCGTTCATGGCCAGTTCCAGCCGTTTAAACAACCGGTAGCGACTGGAGTGAAACGCGTGCAATGAAGCGTCCGGCAGGTATTCGGCCGGGTTAAGCGTCACCGCGTGGGCCACGCCGGCCGACATATCCGCGTAGACGCCCACCCCCACCCCGGCGCAGATCGCGGCGCCCAGCGCGCCGGTCTCGCTACAGTCCGTTACCCGCAGCGGGATCCCCAGCACATTGGCGAACATTTGCGGCCAGATGTGGCTGCGCGCCGCGCCGCCCGACAGGGTCGCGCGCGTAAACGGGATACCGGCGGCGCGCAGCCGGTCAATATGGGCGCGGTGAGCGAAAGTGACGCCTTCAAACAGGGCAAACAGCATATCGGCGCGGGTATGCCAGCCGTTCAGGCCGTAAAAACCGGCCTTCGCCGGTCCCTCCTTGCGCCCGGAATAGAGATAGGGATGGTATAACGGCAGCTGCGCGCTGGGTTTGACCGCCGCGACGCTTGCGCTGCAGCGCGCCGCGCCCCCGCCGTCCCGGCCGTCGTCGAACTCGCGGATAAACCAGTCCAGGTTGGCGGCGGAAGTGGCGCTGGCCTCGATGGCCATATAGCGATCGCGCTCGATAATCGAGTTCATGAACACCGGCCGCCGGTAATCCGGCGCGTCCACCACCACCTGGTTAATACTCCAGGTGCCGGCGACGATCGATGCCTCGCCGGTATGCACCACCCCCGATCCGATGGCGCTGGCCACCACGTCGAAAATGCCCGCCACCACCGGGATCCCCGGCGGCAGGCCGGTCAAGCGCGCCGCCCGCGCGCTGACATGGCCCCTGATATCGCAGGACTCGCGCAGCACCGGCAGCAGCGGCAGCGCGTCGGCCAGATCGTAGAGCGCCATCAATTCGGCGTCGTATTGGCGGGTGCGGTAGCTGAGCAAACCCGATCCCGCCGCATCCGATACCTCGCCCGAAGCGACGCCGCTTAAAAAATGGCCGATCACATCCTTGGCGAACAACACCGTGCCGATGCGCCGGTACAGCTCGGGCTGATGGCGTTTTAACCAGCTGAGCAGCACCGGCGTGGCCGCGGCCCAGGGCTTTTGCAGGCAGCGCTGGTAGATGGCCGCGGCCAGCCCCGACCGTTCCAGTTCCCGCACCAGGCCGGCGGCCCGCCCGTCGATGGACTGGATGCCGATGAGCGGCTTTCCCGCCTGGTCCAGCGCATACAGGCCGTTGCCGTGGCCGGCTGCGCCGACCGCGATGACCCGCGCCGGGTCGATAGCGGCGCGCGCCAGGCAATCGCGGATCGCCTGCGTCGCGCCTTGGTAGATATCCGCCAGCGGACGCTCGGCGTAGCCGGGGCGGGGCTGATGGGTGGCGCCGCCGCGCTCCGCCACCGCCAGCACCCGCCCGCGCAAATCGAACAGCACGGCCTTGATCATGGTATTACCGGCATCAATACCTAACAGACAAGCGTCCATAGAGCGTCTCCAATGATAAGGGTACGATGGCGCACCGCTTAAGCGCCGGAACCGGCCTGGCCGCGCCGGTAAATGTCAAACGCGGCGGCGCCGTCGGCGCCCTGGTGGATAATGGCCATCAGCGCCTTGACCACCCGCGCGGGATGGCTGTGCTGGTAAACGTTGCGGCCATAGACCATGCCGCTGGCGCCCTGGGCCATCAGCCCGGCGGTTTTCGCCAGCACCGCCTCAAGCCGGCCCTTGCCCCCGCCCCGTACCAGCGTCGGACAACGGGCGGCCTCCACCACGCGGTGAAAATCCTCAACCCGGTCGGTGGGGTCGGCCTTGACGATATCGGCCCCCAGTTCCCGGGCCAGGCGCACCAGCGGCACGATTTTCTCCACGTCGCCCAACGAGGCGTAGGCGGCGCCCTGCCCGGCCGGCGCCATGACCAGCGGTTCTATCATCAGCGGCATGGCGTAGCGATCGCAGGCATGGCGCAGGCGGCCGATATTTTCCACGCACTGGCGGAAGATGCCCGGTTCGTCGGGGATCATATACAGGTTGACCACCACCGCCACCGCGTCCAACTGCAGCGCGGCCAGGATCGGCGCCTCGGGGTTGTGCAGCACCGCCCACATTTCGCGATGGCGCGCGCTGTTATAGGCGTTGCCCACGTCGGCGCGCACCACCAGCGCCGGCTTGCCGGGCGCGTCGATCCCGGCAAGCAGATCGGCCTGGCCGTAGTTGACCTGGATGGCGTCCGGCCCGGCGGCGATAAGGCTCGCCATCACGGCGGGCATATCCTCCAGGCCGACCAGGAAATCAGGCTCATTGGCTATACCGTGATCGATGGCCACGTCCAGGCAACGTCCCTGATGGAACATACGGCTCATACGGGCTTTAGGATTTAACGACATCAGTGGCTCCTTGGGCGGATGGATCGGTGAAAGGCTGCGACGCGAACGCGGTCAGTCCCGGCGTGCCGTGGCGCGCGGCAAGGCCCGCCAGCGCGGCGGCAAGGCTTGCGCGCCGCCAATCGTCGCTCAAGCCCAGAACCTGCGCCATGATGTCCGTGACCTCGGCGACAAGCGCCGGCGTCAGTTCCCCGGAAATGGCCATGGCGGTGCGGCGCACCAGCAAATCTTCCGGCCTCGCCACCTGCTCGCGCACGATCAGGAAGCGCAGCTCGTTAACCGTATAACCGGGATGATGGCGCAGCGGCCGGTCGGGCGTCTGGCTGACAAAATCCAGCAGCGCGGTTACGCGCCCGCCATAGCGCGCCACCCATTGGGCCACCCGCGCCGCATCGCTGTGATACCGCGCCGCCAGCGCCCCGATCCATGCCGCCTGTTCCGCGGGAGCGGGTAAATCACGCCCGCCGCCGATGGCCAGGTCCTCGGTACCAACCCGCCGCCGTTCGCCCAGGTGACGCAGCGCCAGATCCGCCGCCTGGGCGCCGAAGGCGCGAAAGGTGGTCCATTTGCCGCCCACCAGGCAGAGGGTGGTAAATGGCCGTCCGGCCGTCGGGGGAAAGATCTTTAGCGAGTGGTTGCGGGAAATGCGGCCGTTCACGCTGGTATCGCTCACCGGCAGGGGGCGGATGCCGCAAAAGGTATAGAGGATATCCTCCTCGGCGATGGCGATGCGCGGAAAAACAAAGCGCAGCGAGTCCAGGATATAGCGTTTTTCATCTTCCCCGCAGATCACATCGTCCGGATTATCGGTACGGATATCCGTCGACCCGACCAGCACATTGCCGAAATAGGGAAACAGGATGCATACCCGCCCCTCCTGGTTTTCGTAATACACCATGCCGCCGTTCAACGCCGCCAGCAGCCGGGCGTTGCGCACGATTAGATGCGACCCCTTGGTGCCGCCGATAAGCTTCGGCGGCGGGGATGCCGGGCTGAGCGTCCCGTTAAGCCGGTCAATCCAGGCGCCGGTGGCGTTAATCACCAGCTCCGGCGCCAGGGTAAAGATTTCGCCGCTCAGTTCGTCGCGCAGGGTCACCCCGCCGTCGCCCACCCCCGCCAGGCTCAGGTAATTGATAGCCAGCGCCCGCGGGTTGGCCCGCTCGCTGTCCTCGATAAGTTCATACCCCAGCCGCTCCGGATAGTTGATCCAGGCGTCATAATAGGTGGCGCTGCATTTTACCCAATCGTTAAATTCCGGCCACCGCCGGCGGGTTTCGCCGCCGCCCGCCAGACGGTGACCCGGCATGGATCCCCGCGCGCGCGTATAAAAATCGTACAGGGTCAAGCCGGCTTTAATCACCATGGCGCCGCGCCGCGACGGCCGCTCGGCCAGGCCGATAAAACGCTTGCCGGCGTTGACCAGCCCCGAGCAGTAGGAATCGATGGGCACGGTGGTGCGCAGCGGCATCACATAGTGCGGGGCATTTTTCAGCAGCCGGTCGCGTTCCTCCACCGATTCCTTGACCAGGGCGAACTCACCGGTCTCAAGATAGCGCAGCCCGCCGTGGATCATGCGCGACAGCGCCCCGCTGGCCGCCTGGCACCAGTCCCCCCGCTCCACCAGGATGACGGGAATACCCTGTAGCGCCAGTTCGCGAAAGGTGCTGATACCGTTAATGCCGCCGCCGACAACCAGCACCGGCGCCGCGCCGCGGCGGCGCAGCTCGTCCAGGCGCCCGGCGCGGTCAAGCCGGGGCGCCGCCTGCGTATTTCCCTGGGAATGGGTGCTGTTTAGCATGCTGCCTCCTGTTGATGCTCCGGCGACAACAGTTCGATAATCCCCGCGGCGGTGGACTCATCGGTGACAATACCCTTGAGATAGCCCCCGCGCAGCACGCTGCTGGCCGGTTCGATTTTATCGCTGCCCGCCGCCACGGCAAAGGAAAAGGGAATATGCCGCAGCTCTTCCAGGGTCAGGCTCACCAGACGTTGATTATCGGCGAAACAGGCGGGCCGCCCCTGCGCGTCAAGCAGATGCGCCAGCACCTCGCTGCGCGCCCCGCTGGATTCGACGCTGGCTTGGGCATGCCGCACCGACGGGTTTAAATCATAATAACTGGAACTGGAAGCATGAATCGATCCCAGGCCGACGATGGCGATATCGGCTTCGCGCGCCTGTTGCAGCACCTGATGCACCTGGCTTATCTCCATCAGCATCTGGCGCTGCGCGGGGGTATCGGCAAACAGCGGCGCATGGATTTGATAGGCCTTGCCGCCGAGTTTGGCCGCCAGCTCGGACGCCACGTGGTTAACATCGGTATAATGCTGGCCCTGCACGCAGCCCAGCGCGGGCACCACGTCGACCCGAAACCGGCGCGACGTGGACAGGGCCTCCACCATGGCGCTGACCCCTTTGCCGCCGGTAAGGGCGATAGTATCGCCGTCCTTGACGCGGCTGAGCAAAAAATCCGCCGCCGCCGCGCCCACCACATGCAAATCGGCGTCGTCGCCGCCGGTCACGTTGGGCGCCACCACCACATCGCGCAACCCGCCGATGCGCGCCAGATCACGCTCCAGCTGATGGGCGGAAAGAAACGGCGAGCGGATGGTTATCTCCACCATGCCCGTATCCCGGCCCTGGCGGATCATCCGATTGACGGTAGCCACCGATAACTGGGTATGTTCCGCTATTTCCGACTGCTTTTTACCGTCGAGGTAATACATTACCAGCACCCGGTAAATCTGGCGCGCCAGGGTAAACGACAACGGCTCGCTAATAGTATCCATCAACATCACTCCCGGAATCGCGAAGAAGATAAAGGGTCAGGCGCTGCGGTATTTATTCATAATATGATCCATTGACACCGCCGCCAGTAATATCAAGCCTTTAATCAAATCCTGCCAGTAAACCGAGACATTGATCAGGATTAGCGAACTGGTGACGATGGACAACAGCGCCACCCCCAGCACCGCGCCGAGAATGGAACCGGTGCCGCCCTTCAGGCTCGCGCCGCCGATCACCGCCGCGGCAATCACGTTCAGCTCCATGCCCACGCCAAAGGTCGGGGTGGCGGAGCCCAGGCGCGCCATATAGATAATGCCGGCGAGACCGGCCAGGGTGGAGGTCAGCACCGTCACCAGCAGCTTGATTTTATTCACGCGGATACCGGAATAGGCGGCGGCCCGTTCATTGCTGCCGGTATAAAACACCTTACGGAACGCCGCGGCCTTGCGCAGCAGAAAATCAAACGCCACCACCAGGATAAAAAACAGGATAATCACAAACGGCATGCCCCAAACCGTACCCTGGCCGACAAACTTAAACGCGGCGGGCAGAGTGAACAGCGACAGCGGCGTCCCCTGGGTAATAATCATGCACAGCCCGCGCACGATAACCATGGCCGCCAGCGAGGCGATAAAATGGCTGAGTCCGATGCGCGTCACCGTCAGCCCCATCAGCAGCCCCACCAGCGACGCCGAGGCGATACCGGCCAGGCTTGCCGTCCAGGGATCCAGCCCCGACAGGAACAGTTGCCCCGCCACCACCATCGACAGGCACACCACCGACCCCACCGACAAATCGATGCCGCCGACGATAAGCAGGATGGTCATGCCCACCACCACGATGCCCTCGATGGAGAACGACAGCAGCATCGCCTTCATATTGGCCCAGGTAAGAAAATAGGGCGACGTAAAGCTCATAATCACAAAAATGAGCATAATGATTACCGTCAGGCCCACTTCACGCTGGCGGAATACCGCGCCGAACCAGCGCAGGGGCGCTTTGACGGCATGGGTGGATAAAAAAAGCGTATTGATGGTCATGGCGTTACCCCTTTGTTGACTCCCCGGTTAAGCCGCCGCGCCGGCGGCGAGACGCATGATATTTTCTTCCGTCATTCCCGCCCCGGTGACTTCCCCGCCGATGCGGCCCTCATGCACCACCAGCACCCGGTCGCACAGTCCGATCAGCTCCGGCAGCTCGGAGGAGATAACCACCAGCGCCACGCCGCTTTCCGCCAGCAGATGCAAAATCTGATAAATTTCCGCCTTGGCGCTGATATCCACCCCGCGCGTCGGCTCGTCGAGAAACAGAATGGCGGGCTTGACCGACAGCACCTTGGCCAGCGCCACCTTTTGCTGATTGCCGCCGGAAAGCGACGATACCGGATCGCCGGGCCGGCCTTTTTTCAGCCAAACCTCCCGGCCGAGGCGCTCCGCCTGCCGCCGCTCGGCGCCCCGGCTAAGCAGGCCGTAACGGCCGCAGACGGCGGCGATGTCCAGCGACGAGATATTCCAGTCGATGGGCATATCGACAAACAAGCCCGCCGCCTTGCGGTCTTCAGACAAATAGGCCATACCCAACCGGACGGCATCGGCGTAGTGGCGCAGGCGCACCGCCCTACCGTTGACCATCACCTTGCCACGCTTAAGCGGGTCGATGGCGCAAATGGCCTGGGCGATTTCGGTGCGTCCGGATCCCATCAGCCCGCCGATGCCCAGGATTTCCCCCGGCCGCAGCGCAAAGGCAATATCAAAGAACCGGTGGTCGTCCGACAAGCCCTCGACCGCCAGCACCGGCGCCAGATGCCGGCAGTCCGCGCGTTTGGGCGGATACAGGCGGGTCAGCTCGCGCCCCACCAGCCGGGTTATCAACTGGTCCGGGGTCAGCGCGCCGAGGGTTTCGCAGCCCACCGTGCGGCCGTCGCGCAAAATGGTCACCCGCTGGCACAACGAAAAGATCTCGGCCATGCGATGGCTGATATAAATCACCGCCATGCCCTGTTCGCGCAGCTGGCGCACGATGGCGAACAGCCGCTGCGCTTCCGGCTCGGTCAGCGCCGCGGTGGGTTCGTCCAGGATCAGGATGCGACAGTCCAGCGTCAGCGCCTTGGCGATTTCCACCAGTTGCTGTTGCGACAGCGGCAGGCTGCCGACGCGGGCGGTTACCGGGATCGGCGTCAGCCGGTCCATCACCGCCTGGGCCTTGCGCCGCAGCTCGCCATGGTTAATCCAGGCCTTGCCCGCGCTGTTGATATGAGCCATATAGATATTTTCATAAATGGAAATATCCGGGCACAGGGCAATCTCCTGATGGACCAGGCCGATGCCCAGCCGCTGTGCCTCGGCGGGGGAGCGGATCGCCACCGGCCGTTCGTTTAGCCAAATCTGGCCGGCATCGGGTTTGATAATGCCGTCGATGATGTTCATCAGGGTGGATTTGCCCGCGCCGTTTTCTCCCGCCAGGGCATGGATTTCACCGGCCGCCACGGCAAAATCCACCTTATCCAACGCCTGTATCGGCCCAAAGGATTTGCTGACGCCGCTAAGCCGCAAGACTGAAGGTGCTGACATGGCGGACTCCTTATTCATTAATGCCCTTGGTGCCGCGGCGTTTCAGATAGCCGTCCCAGCGGAAATCGTCGGCGTTATCCTTGGTGACCACGGCGTAGCCGTTATCCAGCAGGGGAAAGGAAAACGGATTGGCGCCGGTGCGCTTGGCATCGTTCATCGGATCGATAAGTTCCGGATGCGCCGCCAGGAACAGCGTCATAAACCCCATATAACCCTGCACCCCCTGGTTGGGATCGATGGCGGCAAACACCTGGCCGGCTTTGATCATATCCAGTACCTTGGCATTCACATCCACCGTGATCACCTTGACCTTACCGCCGTTTTCCACCACCGCCTGGGCGGCGCCGATGGCGGAGCTGGCCTCCGGCATAAACAGCACCGACAGGTTGGGATGCGCCTGCAGGATGGACAACACGGCATTGTAGGCTTTCGACGGGTCCTGATTGGTCGCCGCGCGGGCCACCAGCTTGATATCCGGGTACTGCGTTTTCATTTCATCGATAAACGCGCTGACCCGCCGGTCGTGGTTGTCCTGGCCGGGATTTTCCAGCACCGCGAATTCACCTTTGCCGTTGACGGCCTTGCCCATCAGATCGGCGGCGGCGCGGCCCTCGCGGAAGTTATCCGAGGTGATATACGCCACGCGTTTACTGTTGGGCGAATCGGCGGCAAAGGTCACCACCGGAATACCCGCCTCGGCCGCCCGGTTAATCGGTTCGATAAACGGATCGGGGTTCATCGGATGCAAAAAGATACCGGCCGGTTTTTGCGCCAATACCTGTTCGAAACTGGCCAACTGCTGGTTGACGTCATACGCGGGGGTGCCGCCGTAGACGGTTTTACAGCCTAGCTGGTGCGCCGCCTGTTTAAACATTTCATAGACCGGGAACCAATATTCCACCCCGGTGACCATCACATTCATATAATAGGTTTCGCCCGGCTTGCAGCGAAACTGCGGCCCGTCGGCGGCCGAAGCCTGGCTGGCGCCGCCCAGGGCGGCAAGGCATAATGTCAACGCAATAAGCTGTTTTTTCATGATATTTCCCCGGAAAACGATGGGTTGGCCTGGCTCAGCCGCGACGGCGAAACAATAACGGAACCACGAGCCCGGGAAGCGTTGTAATTTATTTCATAGCAAAGAAATAAATTACATAGCTATGTATAGATAATGTGAAAATATTGTTCAAGAAATGATTGATTCCGGATACGGGAAGCGTGAGAGAGTTCAAAAAGGCGGCCGGATCTGTGAGGCCAGGCACATCGGCCCGGCACCGTCCGCCTCGGTGATAAAGATCGGCGGGAACCGGCGTTGCACGCTATTGGTGCCGATGCACCCTATTGGTGAGCCGGCGGCACGCAAATGATCCCGACCCCGGCGCAAACGATTACGTTTTTACTGCTGGAAACAGTAAATTACCTATATAATGCGCCTGCTTCGCCCAGTGCCGCATTCGGCATGCGCTCGCAATAGTGGCATAGCGATTGCTTTGGCTGTGCAGACAACTTCAATGAGAAAACTCCCATGTTAGAAAAACTATTTCAATTAAAGGCCCATCGTACCAACGTGCGAACCGAAATTCTGGCCGGGCTGACCACTTTTTTGGCAATGGCATATATTCTGTTTGTAAATCCGTCAATCCTGAGCGCCACCGGCATGGATAAAGGCTCGGTGTTTGTCGCCACCTGTCTGGCCGCCGCCATCGGCTCGGCGCTGATGGGCTTTATCGCCAACTATCCCATCGCCCTGGCGCCGGGCATGGGGCTGAACGCCTTCTTTACCTATACCGTGGTTTTGCATATGGGTTACACCTGGCAGATTGCGCTGGGCGCGGTGTTTTTATCGGCGCTGATCTTCTTCGCCCTGTCGATTTTCAAGATCCGCGAATGGATCATCACCAGCATTCCGTTGCCGCTGCGCTCGGGCATTGCCGCCGGGATAGGGTTGTTCCTGGCCATTATCGCCCTTGAAGGCGCCGGCATCGTCGTGGCCAATCCGGCCACCCTGGTGGGCCTGGGCGATCTGGGCAAGGCCGGTCCGCTGTTCGCCATGCTGGGCTTTGTGCTGATTGTGGTGCTGGAAGCCCGCCGGGTTCCCGGCGCGGTTCTGATCGGTATCCTGGCGGTGACGTTCCTGTCCATCGCCATGGGCTATAGCCAATTTTTCGGCGTGATCTCCATGCCGCCGTCCATCGCGCCGACCTTTTTGCAGCTTGATATCCGCGGCGCGCTGAACATTTCCCTGGTAAGCGTAGTGTTCGCGTTCCTGTTCGTGGACGTGTTCGACAACTCCGGTACCCTGATAGGCGTGACCAAACGCGCCGGCCTCACCGACGAGGCGGGCAATATCCCGCGCATGGGCAAGGCGCTGATCGCCGATAGCGCCGCCGCGCTGTTCGGTTCACTGCTCGGCACCTCCACCACCACCAGCTATATCGAGTCGGCCGCGGGCGTCAGCGCCGGCGGACGCACCGGCCTGACGGCTATCGTGGTGGGCGTCCTGTTCCTGCTCAGCCTGTTCTTCGCGCCGCTGGCCTCCAGCGTGCCGGCGTTCGCCACCGCGCCCGCGCTGCTGTTTATCGCGGTGCTGATGACCTCGGGCCTGGCGGAGATCGACTGGAAGGACATTACCGTCGCGGCTCCCGTGACCGTAACCGCGCTGACCATGCCGCTGACCTACTCCATCGCCAACGGCATCGCCTTTGGTTTTATCACCTGGACGGTGGTAAAACTGCTGGCCGGACGCACCCGCGACCTGAACGCCGCGTTAATCGTACTGTCGATTCTGTTTGTGATAAAGCTAGGCTGGCTCAGCGCCTGATTACCGTTTTATCACCCCACCCCGCCGGCATCGCGCGCCCGCGGGGTATTTTTTTGCCGCACGCGGCCCGTCCGGGCGCTATTTCGCCATTGTCGGCTGGACCCGCAGGCCGCCGGGCGCATTAACCGGAACCAGGGGAGCATGCAGGCTGAACCCCGGCACCGAGCAGGCCCACAGATACAGCGAGGCGGTGGTGCCGTAAGGGGCATAACGGCGGCGATAGCGCTCAAAACGCTCGCGGGGCAATTCCTTATGCCGGTAAAGGACCATCATGCCGCGGCGAATGGCCAAATCGCCCCAGCTCACGACATCGGGCCGGCCGAGTGAAAACATCAGCAGCATTTCCGCGGTCCAGATCCCGATGCCCGGCAGACGCGACAGGGCGGCGATGACATCCTGGTCCGAATAGGACGATATCGCCGCCAGATCCAGCTCGCCGCTCATGGCGGCGGTGGCGGCGCCCTTGATATAAAGCGCTTTTTTCATCGTCATGCCGCAGGACTGAATCTGCTCGGCGGTCAGGCTTTCCATGGCGGCGGGGGTAACGGCGCCCGCCAGCAGGGTCAGGCGGGCGTTTACCGTCAGGGCGGCCTTGGTGGAAATCTGCTGGTCGACTATATTTCTGACCAGGGCGGCAAACACATCCGGCATCAGCGGCCGCTCAATCATTCCGACGCGCTCAATGGCCTGCGCCATGCGCTTATCCCTTTTCGCCAGCCAGGACAGCTCTTTGGTGCCGTATTCAAATTTATCCATTACGTCGCTCATCAGGTCTTGGTGGTGGAACAGGGTCGCGTATAAGAATACCATTTTGTTAATCAGGCCATAATTCATTTAAAATTGTTAACCCGTGCCGGCGCCCGATGCCGGGGGGCGTATCCTGGAACCCTTTTTCCCGAGGTAAGATGCATGAAACCACGTAAGGTGATGATAATCGGCGCGGGCAATGTCGGCTCCTCCGCCGCGTACGCGTTGCTCAACCAGCAGTTTTGCGAGGAGATCATCCTGGTGGATTTAAACCAGCAGTTGGTTGAGGGCCACCGCAAGGATCTGGCGGACGCGGCGGCGTATATGCCCAGCCGTATCGTTATCAGCAGCCGTCCGTCAACCGACTGCGCGGATGTCGATATCGCGGTGATCACCGTGTCCGGCGGCGGCCTCAAGCCGGGGCAAACGCGGCTCGACGAGTTGGACGGCACCGCGCGCATCGTCGGCAATATCGTGCCGGACATGATGCGTAATGGGTTTAACGGCATATTCCTTATCGCCACCAATCCGTGCGATATCATCACCTACCAGGTCTGGAAACTCTCCGGCTTGCCGCGCCATCAGGTGCTGGGCACCGGCGTGTGGCTGGACACCACGCGCTTGCGGCGCATCCTGGCGGAACAGCTGGATATCGCCGCGCAAAGCGTGGACGCCTTTATCCTCGGCGAGCATGGCGACACGCAGTTTCCGGTGTGGTCGCATTGTTCGGTTTACGGTATGCCGCTCAATGAGTACAGCCGGCTGAAAACCGGCCAGGAGCTTGATTTCCCCGCGCTTGGCGAACGCACCCGCCAACTGGGGTTTGAAATCTACTCGCAGAAGGGGTGTACCGAATATGGCGTCGCCGGCACCATTGCCGAGATTTGCCGCAATCTGTTTACCAGCAGCCATCGCGCCCTGACGGTTTCCTGCGTACTGGACGGGGAATATGGCAAACAAGGGCTGGCGATCGGCGTGCCGGCGGTTCTGGCGCAGCGCGGCGTGGAGCAGATTATTGAGCTGGACTTGAATGATATGGAACAGCGCCAGTTTGACGACTCCGCCGCGACCATTAAAAATAATATCCAGCGGCTGGCGGTGGTGCACCATTGATGGTGACGGCGCGTTGAAACGCCTTTTGGTGGTTGACGGCTGATTATATGGCGTGGGGGGAGCTTGCCGCTGGCGGGGGATTGCATGTTGCCCAGGCGGGGGATTGCTTGCCGCTGGCGGGGGATTGCTTGCCGCTGGCGGGGGATTACATGTTGCACCGGCGGGGGTTTGCTTGCCGCTGGCGGGGGATTGCATGTTGCACCGGCGGGGGATTGCTTGCCGCTGGCGGGGGATTGCATGTTGCACCGGCGGGGTTTCGCTTGCCGTGCGTTCGGCGGTTTTAGGCATTGCCGGGTGCCGGCAAGCGACAAGAAGGGGCGCACGCGCGCCCCTTCTTGACTTCCCCGCGCCCGGCAGGTCGCGCGTCGCTGCGCGATGCCTTCCGCCGCCCATGCCCCCGTGATGCACCGGCCCGGTTAGCGCTCCCGGCGCTACCGGGCCTTTCGCCGCTCCCGGCGGCTCATGCCGGGGTCACAGGC
>NZ_DASWOM010000039.1:0-10884 GCF_036398755.1 Acerihabitans sp.
CGCTGCACCTCTTCATCCAGATTAATATCTAATTTTTCGTCTTGACGGCTGACTGCGGTCAGCGAGTCAATTTTCGCTTCCAGCTCTGCAATCGGCTGTTCAAAATCAAGAAAATTCAGACTCATAGTATTCCTATATTAGTCAAATTCCAGTTCAACCTGTTCGTTGCCCACCAGGGTACGCAAGTCATTCAGCAACCGGTCGGTCGGCGTTACACGCCATGTCGCGCCAAATCGCAACCTGGCGCGCGCATCTTCGCGTTGATAATAAAGATGCACTGGAATCGTCCCGGATCGGTGTGGTTCCAACGATTGGCGGAGACGGTTTAAAAGCTGGTCATCAATTTGCCTGTCAGTCAGCGAGATAGCAAGACCCCGGGCATATTTTTCACGTGCTTCGCTGACATCCATCAGTTCACGGGCGGTCATTTTAAGACCCCCGTTGAAGTCATCAAAGCTGACCTGTCCAGATGCGATCAGGATACGGTCTTTTTCCAGCAAATGCTGGTATTTTTCCAGCGCATCGGTGAACAGCATCACGTCCAGGCGGCCGGACCTGTCGTCAAGCGTTAATACCCCGATGCGATTGCCCCGTTTAGTCACCATGATGCGGGCGGAAAGCACCAGCCCGACCGCGGTAATCGTCTTGCCGCGATCGGTGGGATGCATGTCCTTCAGGCGTATGCCGCCGGCATAACGCTCAATTTCGCGCAGATAACGCGTAATGGGATGGCCGGTCAGGTATAGCCCCAGGGTTTCGCGCTCGCCGTCCAGCACCACATGTTCCGGCCAGGGCGGCACGGTACTGTAGGACGCTTCAACGGCTTCCGGCGCGTCGGCCAGTACGCCGAACATATCGCCCTGGCCAATGGCTTCCGCCTTGGCATGCTGGTCCGCCGCCTTGAGCGCGTCGTTAAGGGAGTTCATCAACGCGGCGCGGTGCGGGCCGAGACGGTCGAACGCGCCGGACATGATCAGTTTTTCCAGCATGCGGCGATTAAGCTTTTTGATATCGGTGCGGGCGCAAAGATCAAACAGCTCTTTGAAATGTCCGTCCTGGTTGCGGGCATCGATAATCGCCTCGATCGGCCCCTCGCCCACGCCTTTAATCGCGCCAATGCCGTAGACTATCTCTCCCTGGTCATTGACGTGAAAATGATATTGCCCGCTGTTGATATCCGGCGGCAGGACTTTCAGTCCCATGCGCCAGCACTCGTCGACCAGGCCCACCACCTTTTCGGTGTTGTCCATATCCGCGGTCATCACCGCCGCCATAAACTCGGCCGGATAGTGCGCCTTGAGCCACAGGGTCTGGTAGGAGACCAGCGCATAGGCGGCGGAGTGGGATTTATTAAAACCGTAACCGGCGAATTTCTCCACCAGGTCGAAGATTTTCATCGACAGCTCGCCGTCGACGCCGTTCTTTTCCGCCCCATCCTTGAAGATCGAGCGCTGTTTCTCCATCTCCTCCAGCTTTTTTTTGCCCATGGCGCGGCGCAGCATATCCGCGCCGCCCAGGGTATAGCCCGAAAGCACCTGGGCTATCTGCATCACCTGTTCCTGGTAGAGAATAATGCCGTAGGTCGGCTCCAGCACCGTGCTCAGGGATTCATGCTGCCATTGTATATCCGGGTAAGAGATGGCCTCGCGTCCGTGTTTACGGTCGATGAAGTTATCCACCATGCCGGACTGGAGCGGCCCGGGACGGAACAGCGCCACCAGGGCTATCATATCCTCGAAGCAGTCGGGCTGCAGACGCTTTATCAGGTCCTTCATGCCGCGGGATTCCAACTGGAACACCGCGGTGGTTTCAGAGCGCTGAAGCATATCGAAGCTTTTTTTGTCCTCCAGCGGGATCGCCGCGATATCCACCGGTTCCAGTCCGTGCCGCGCGCGGCGGGCGTTAATCATTTCCAGCGCCCAGTTGATGATGGTCAGGGTGCGCAATCCCAGGAAGTCAAACTTCACCAGCCCGGTATATTCCACATCGTTTTTATCGAACTGGGTGACCGGATGATTACCTTCGGCGTCGCAGTAGAGCGGGGCGAAGTCGGTAATCCTGGTCGGGGCGATAACCACCCCGCCGGCATGTTTGCCGGCGTTGCGGGTAACGCCTTCCAGTTTACGCGCCATGTCGATAAGCGCCCGGACCTCTTCATCGGCTTCATAGATCGCCGGCAGCTGCGGCTCGGCGGCAAAGGCTTTTTCCAGCGTCATGCCCGGGTCGGGCGGCACCAGTTTGGAGATGCGATCGACAAAACCATAGGGATGGCCCAATACCCGGCCCACGTCGCGGATCACCGCCTTGGCGGCCATGGTGCCGAAGGTGATGATCTGCGATACCGCCTCGCGGCCATAGGTTTCGGCCACGTGGTCGATAACCAGGTCGCGCTTCTCCATGCAGAAATCCACATCGAAGTCGGGCATCGAGACGCGTTCCGGATTGAGGAACCGCTCGAACAGCAGATCGAAGGCCAAGGGATCGAGATCGGTGATTTTCAGCGAGTAGGCCACCAGCGAACCCGCGCCCGACCCGCGTCCCGGACCCACCGGCACGCCGTTATCCTTCGACCACTGGATAAATTCCATCACGATCAGGAAGTAGCCGGGAAATCCCATCTGGTTTATCACCTTCAGCTCGATTTCCAGGCGTTCGTCATAGGGCGGACGCTTGGCGATACGCTCCTGCTCATCGGGGAACAAAAAGGCCAACCGTTCCTCCAGCCCCTCGCGGGACCGGGCAACCAGGAAATCCTCGGTGGACATTGCGCCGGTGGGAAACTGCGGCAGGAAATATTCTCCCAGCCGGATGGTGACATTGCAGCGCTTGGCAATCTCGACGCTGTTTTGCAGCGCTTCCGGCAAATCGGCGAACAGCTCGCACATCTGCTCTTCGCTGCGCATAAACTGCTGCGGGCTGTAACGGCGCGGCCGTTTCGGATCGTCCAGGGTAAAACCGTCATGGATCGCCACGCGGATTTCATGGGCGTCAAAATCGCCTTCGCTGATAAAACGCACATCGTTGGTGGCCACCACCGGCAACCCGCGCTCAATGGCAACGGCAACCGCGGCGTGCAGATAGCTTTCCTCATCCGCGCGGCCGGTACGGGTCAGTTCAAGATAATAGCGATCGGGGAAATACTGTTGATAAAACGCCAGGCACTGCTCAACCTGCGACATATTTCCGCGCATCAGGAACTTGCCGACGTCGCCGTTGCGACCGCCGGAGAGCAGCAGCAAACCCTCGTTATGCTTTATCAGCCAGTCGCGGTCAATAATCGGCCCCGCCGCGCCGTAGCCGCGCTGGTAGGCTTCGGAAATCAATAGCGTGAGATGTTGGTAACCGACGTTATCGGCCGCCAGGATGGTCAGCTCCGCCATTTCCTCGCCCAGCATGTCGCTTTGCACCAGGACATCCGCGCCGACGATCGGCTTGACCCCGGCTCCGTGCGCGCTGCCGTAAAACTTAACCAGGCCGCACAGGTTCATGAAATCGGTAATCGCCAGGGCGGGCATGTTCATCGCCGCGGTTTTTTTAACCAACGGGCCGATTTTAGCCAGCCCGTCGATCATCGAGTAGTCGCTGTGCACGCGAAGGTGAATAAAACGTGGTTCGGCCATTATCCCGCTACCCAAAGTTTATTTTGTGGTGAAGACCCGAAATCCACCGGATACCGGCCGTTTCAAACCAGTCCCAGCGCCCGTTTTACCGGCGCGAAGCTCCGGCGATGATGTACCGTGGCGCCCAGGAGCGCCAGCTTTTCCAGATGAAACGCCGTCGGATAGCCTTTATGCCGCGCAAAACCGTAGGCGGGAAACTCAAGGTCCAGCACCGCCATCTCCCTGTCCCGCGACACCTTCGCCACGATGGAGGCCGCGCTGATTTCCGCCACGCGGCTGTCTCCCTTGACCACCGCCAGCGACGGCATCGACAGCAGCGGGCAGCGATTGCCGTCTATTAAAACAAAGTCCGGGGGGATTTGCAGCCCCTGGACCGCGCGCTGCATCGCCAGCAGGGTGGCATGGAAGATATTCAGCAGGTCAATCTCCGCCGCTTCGGCGCGTCCCAGGCTCCAGGCCAGCGCCTTGTCGGTGATTTCGTCATACAGCGACTCGCGGCGTCTGGCGCTGAGTTTTTTTGAATCCGCCAGGCCGGTTATCGGGCGCAGGGGATCGAGGATCACCGCCGCGGTGACCACCGCGCCGACCAGCGGACCGCGGCCGACTTCGTCAACGCCGGCGATTCGGCTCGCCAGCGGATAGATAAATAATTCCGTCATGATGGTTACCGCTATCGGGCAGGCTGCGCGATGAGTTTCAGCACCGCCTGGGCCGCCTGCTCGTCGGCATTACAGCGAATTTGCCGATGCAAATCGCGAAAAGTGTCTTTCAGCGCCTGGCTGTTAACGTCGTTCTCCAGCAAGGGCGCCAGCGCCGAGGCCAGTTTTTCCGGCACGCAGTCTTCCTGCAGCAGTTCCTGGACCAGTTCACGACCGGCCAGCAGGTTGGGCAGCGAGACATAGGGCGTCTTTACCAGGCGCCGCGCCAGCCAGAAGGTGAACGGTTTCATGCGATAGCCCACCACCATCGGGCATTTGGCCAGCATGCATTCGAGCGCGGCGGTACCGGAAGCCAGCAGGGCCGCGTCGCTGGCCACCATCGCCTCGCGCGCCTGCCCATCAAGCAGATGCACCCGAAGATCCGGCGCCACTCGGGCTTTAATGGCCTCAAACTGCGCGCGCCGGCGGGCATTGACCAGCGGCACCACGATGTCGAGACCGGGAAATCGGACGTTTAACAACCGGGCGGCATTCAGGAAATCGGCGCTGAGTATCTCGACTTCCGCGCCGCGGCTGCCGGGCAGCAACGCCAGGCAACGGGCGCCCGGGGCAATGCCCAGATGTTGCCGGGCCGCCGCTTTATCCGGCTCCAGCGGCATGGCGTCGGCCAGGGTGTGGCCGATAAACTGGCAGGGAACGTTATAACGGTCGTAAAAGGCTTTTTCAAACGGCAGGAATGCCAGCACGTTGTCGGTGGCCCTGCCGATTTTGAATACCCTTTTCTGACGCCACGCCCATACCGACGGGCTGACATAATGGATGGTGCGGATACCGCGTCCCTTGAGCCGGCCTTCCAGGGTAATATTGAAATCCGGCGCGTCGATGCCGACAAAAACCGCCGGGCGCAGCGCGCGAAAGCGCCGGGTCAGGTCGCGACGGATTTTCAGCAGCCGCGGCAGCCGTTCCACCACCTCGACGATGCCCATCACCGCCAGCTCTTCCATTTCGTACCACGCCTCGCAGCCTTCGGCCTGCATGCGCGGTCCGGCGACGCCGACAAAACGGGCGTCGGGCAGATGACGGCGCAGGGCGCGTATCAATCCCGCGCCCAGAATATCCCCGGATGTTTCGCCGGCCACCAGGCCGATAACCACCGTGGACGCCTGCATGTTCAGCGGATGATGCCCCGCTGCGAGCGGGCCAGGAAATCGGTAAAGGCGCGAATCACCGGATGCTGGACCGCCATGGCGTCAAGCTCGGGTTTAACTTCGTCCAGGGTCTTGCCGCTGCGATAGATCAGTTTATATGCGGCGCGGATGGCATGCTGGGCTTCCTTGTCGAAACCCCGGCGTTTGAGACCCTCGATATTAATCCCGAACGGCGTGGCGTGATTGCCCTGGGCGATGACAAACGGCGGTACGTCCTGGGCCACGCCCGAGCAACCGCCGACCATGACATGGGCGCCGATGCTGCAAAACTGATGCACGGCGGTCAGGCCGCCGATAATGGCGTAATCGCCCACCGTCACATGCCCGCCGAGCGTGGCGTTATTCGCCAGGATACAGCGATCGCCGATGACGCAGTCATGGGCGATATGGGTATTGATCATCAGCAGGTTGTCGTTGCCGATGCGGGTCACTTCCCCGCCCTGGGCGGTGCCGCGATGCACGGTCACGCTTTCGCGGATGCTGTTGCGGTCGCCGATTTCGACACGGGTCGGCTCGCCGGCGTATTTCAGATCCTGGTTTACCTCGCCGATGGAGGCGAACTGGTAAATCAGGTTATCTTCACCGATTTTGGTAATGCCGTTGACCACGATATGGGATTTCAGCACCGTGCGGGCGCCGATTTCGACCTGCGGGCCGATAAAACAAAACGGCCCGATGTGTACACCGGCATGGATTATGGCGCCGTCTTCAACTATGGCACTGGGATGGATAAAGGCGGATTGATCAATCACGTTTTCAGGACTCCCGACGACGGGCGCACATCATTGACGCTTCGCAAGCGATTTCGCCGTCCACCTTGGCAACCCCCTGGAAACGAGCAACTCCGCGGCGCTCTTTGATGAATTCCACTTCAAGGATCATTTGATCGCCAGGCTGAACCGGGCGTTTGAAGCGCGCATGATCCACTGCTGCGAAATAGTATAGCTCACCCGGCTCCAGCTTTCCGACGCTCTTAAACGCCAGGATACCCGTGGCCTGCGCCATCGCTTCCAGGATCAATACGCCCGGGAAAATCGGTTTGCCGGGAAAATGCCCCTGGAAAAACGGCTCGTTGAAAGAAACGTTTTTCACCGCGCGCAGAAACTTGCCTTTTTCAAAATCGAGCACCCGGTCCACCAGCAAAAAAGGGAAACGGTGAGGCAATAATTCTAATATCTCTTCTATCTGCAGAGTATGAGCATGAGTGTCATTAGTCAAAATACTCTTCCTGTCTGAAAAAACGATGGCAGTAATAACACGGCCTGCAACAATCCCACACAGGACAATTTGGCAGGCCGCAAATAAAAAATGTCTTCGCCAGGCTTAACTGCCTGAACGCGCATAATTATCACTATCTGGCGAAAGCGATTAGTTTTTTGCTGATTTTCGCTCGACAGCTTTTAACCGCTTGCTGATCTCGCTGATATTCATCACTAATGCTGCGGTCTTACGCCACACTTTATTCGGTTGCAACGGAATACCCGAGGAGTATACGCCAGGTTCGGTAATAGGTCTCATCACCATGCCCATGCCGGTGATGGTCACTTTGTCGCATATTTCCATATGCCCGTTTATGACGCTGGCGCCGCCAATCATGCAATAGCGGCCGATTTTCAGACTGCCGGCCATGATAACGCCGCCCGCAACCGCGGTATTGTCGCCAATTATGACGTTATGTGCAATCTGGCACTGGTTGTCGATGATAACGCCATTGCCGATAACGGTATTGTCCAACGCGCCGCGATCGATGGTGGTGCAGGCGCCGATTTCAACGCGATCGCCGATTTCAACCGTGCCCAGCTGGGGGATTTTGATCCAGTCGCCGCGATCGTTGGCATAGCCGAAACCATCGGCGCCGATAACGGTGCCCGACTGGATCAGGCATTTTTCACCGATGCGCACTTCATGGTAGACGGTCACGTTGGCCCAAAGCTGGGTGCCCGCGCCGATATGGGTATGTTTACCGATAAAGCAGCCCGGACCGATAACCACGTTATCACCCAGTACCACGCCGGATTCGATGACCGCGTTGGCGCCGACGGCCACCTGGCTGCCCAGGCATGCGTCGGGCGCAATCACCGCGCTGGGGGCGATATCCCGCGCGGCGGCGGGCGTGGTATTGAGCAGTTGCGCCATATGCGCATAGGTCAGGTAGGGATTTTTAACCACCAACGCGGCGCATTGGCAGTAAGGCAGGTCGGCTTCGGTAAGAACGACCGCGCCGGCCTGGCAGGAAGCGAGTTTTTCACGAAAACGGCTGTCGGCCAGAAACGTAATGTGGCCCGCCTTGGCGGAGCCCATGGAAGCAATGCCGGTGATGACGAGGGAGCCATCACCGTGCAATTGTGCATCCAACTGCTGCGCTAAATCAGCAAGTCGAATTGATGGCATGACTTATTTAACCTGTTTTAACACATCGTCAGTGATGTCATTGGCAGAACCGGCATACGCCACGGCGTTGGCATCGATTACGATGTCATAGCCTTGCTTGGTGGCGACGGCTTTCACCGCATCCTGGATACGGCTCAGGATTTTGTTGCGTTCTTCACCCTGACGGCGACGATTGTCTTGTTCAAAAGCCTGTGCCTTGCCGGAGAAGTCTTCACGTTGAGCCATGACGTCCTTCTCCAGACGGCTGCGATCGGCGGCTTTCATGGTGGAGCCGTCACGTTGCAGGCGCTGCATTTTAGTCTGCAGATCACGTTCCTGCGCTTGCAGGTCGGTTGCCCTGCCCTTGAACTCATTTTCGAGTTGTTTAGCGACAACAGCGCGCTGAGGAGACTGCTGAAAGATATTGGCAATATTGACAACAGCTATTTTATCAGCAGCTTGCACGCTGGCTGAGGCAGCCAATGCTAATCCGAGGCCCGCGGCATACAACCACTTTTTCACTATAAACTCCTTTACACTACATTTAAGTTTGAAAACATTTCAACGCGGCGGGAACCAACGCCCTGACCGGCGGCATGCCGCCGGTCAACCTATTCAGGCCCTGTTTACCGCCTTGCCTGGTGCCGGCGCTGTAAATCCACGCAATGTTACCACGTTTTACCAATATTAAACTGGAACTGCTCCGCCTTGTCGCCGTCGTATTTTTTGACCGGCTGGGCATAAGAGAATACCAAAGGCCCGAGCGGTGA
This sequence comes from Acerihabitans sp., assembly GCF_036398755.1. NCBI lineage: Bacteria > Pseudomonadati > Pseudomonadota > Gammaproteobacteria > Enterobacterales > Pectobacteriaceae > Acerihabitans > Acerihabitans sp. Next base: position 8,628 of record NZ_DASWOM010000039.1, read on the forward strand.
CATCCACTGCAGGGCAAAACCGCTGGAAATGCGGATATTACCCGGATTACTGTAGTCCGGCACGTTGTACTGCCGGGTCTGCGCGGTGTTTTGCCACGCGGTATCCCAAACGGTGCCGCTGTCGACGAACAGCGAGGTGCGCACCGAATTGGCGTATTTCGGACTGATAAACGGCGTCGGCACGATAAGCTCGGCGCTCAGCAGCGCCATGGCGTTGCCGCCCACCGCGTCGCTGGATTTATCCAGCGGACAATCGCCGAGGTTACCCTCGCCGCCGCCGCACTTATAATACGCCGCTTTCGGCCCGATGGTATTGGAGCGGAAACCACGCACCGTGCTGGAACCACCGGCGTAGAAGTTGTCGTAGAACGGCATTTCCTTGCTGCCGATGCCGTCGGCGTAACCGGCGCGCCCACGGCCCATCAGCACCCAGCTGCCGGTGTCGGTCAGCGGCAGGTAGCTGGTGGTATCGAAGGTCACCTTGTAGTATTCGTTATCCGAACCCGGCACGGTCACCTTGCCGGTCAGGCTGGCGCTGGTGCCCGAGGTGGGGAAATAACCCCGATCCAGGTTGCTGTAACTCCAGCCGGTGGTGAGGAAGAAATCATTGGCGCTGAAATCAGCGCTGTCGTCTTTCTTTTCCCCCGCCACGACCTTGGGTTGGAAACCGGTGGATTCGAGATAGCGCCACATGGCGATCTGGGGATACATATTCGACAGATCGTTATGGACGTAATCCACACCCAGGCGCAGCGAACTGGTTTCACTGATCGGGAAACCGAGCGTGGAGCCCAGGCCATAGCTCCTGTTGGTATAATCCGACAGGTCGGCGTTGTCGGCGTCGAAGTTGTTGTAGAAAATACGCCCGCCGAGGCTGACGCCGTCCACGGTAAAGTACGGGTCGGTCAGGGAAAGCTCGGCATAGGTTTGGTAATCGTTCTTGGTGCCGCTGAAACCCACGGAATTACCGGTGCCCAGCCAGTTGTCCTGCTGGATGCCGAACTGGAAGCTGACGCCGCTTTCGGTGCCGAAACCCACGCCGAAGTTGATGCTGCCGGTGTTGCGTTCCTTCACCTTGTAGGTCACGTCCACCATGTCGTCGGTACCGGGGACACGCTGCGTATCCACGTCAACCGTTTCGAAATAGCCCAGGCGGTTCAGGCGGTCCTTGCCCTGGTCGACCAGGTTGCTGCCAAGCCAGGCGCCTTCCATCTGGCGCATTTCGCGCCGCAGCACCACGTCCTTGGTAATGTCGTTGCCCTCGAACTTCACATGCCTGACGTAATAACGGTTGCCCGCATCCACGTTGATATGGAGTTTGACGGTTTTATCGGCGTCGTTGATCTCCGGTTGGGTCACCACGCGCGGATAGGCATAACCATAACGGCCCAGCAGCTGCTTGATGTCGTTTTCCATCTTGGTGACTTTAGCGCCGCTGTACAGCTCGCCCGGCTTAACGCGGGACAAGGCGTCGATCTCAGCGGAGTGCCCGGCCAGGTTGCCGTTGACCACGGTGCCGGACAGGGTGTACTGCGCGCCTTCGGTAATATTCAGGGTGATGTAGATACCCTTCTTGTCCGGCGTCAGGCTCACCTGGGTCGAGTCGATATTAAAACGGGCATAGCCCCGGTCAAGGTAGAAGCTGCGCAGGGTCTCGAGATCGCCCGCCAGTTTCTGCTTCTGGTATTTACGATCGCCGACCACGTTCCACCACGGCACCTCATCGCGCAGCTGGAAGCGCGAGACCAGCTCGTCGGTGGTGAAGGCATGGTTGCCGACAATATTGATCTGCTGGATCTTGGCGGAAAGGCCCTCGGTAAACACCAGTTTCAAATCTACCCGGTTGCGCGGCAGCGGCGTAACAACGGCTTTAACCGTCGCGCTGTATTTGCCGACGCTGTAGTAGAAGTCCTCCAGCCCTTTCTCGATGTTGGAAATCGTGGTGCGGTCCAACGCCTCGCCGACGCGCACGCCGGAAGCCTCGAGATTCTGCTTGAGCATATCCTCCTTCACCGCCTTGTTGCCGGAGAAGGTGATACTGGCAATAGTGGGACGCTCCTTGACCTGAACGAGCAGTGTGTCTCCATCACGCAGCACCCGGACATCCTCGAAGTTCCCGGTGGCAAATAAGGCGCGGATAGTATTGCCGATATCTTCATCACTGGCCGTGTCTCCGACACGTACCGGCATACTGAGTAACGCCGCACCGACGGCGACCCGTTGCAGTCCTTCGAAATGAATGTCCTTCACTACGAAC
>NZ_DASWOM010000040.1:0-3392 GCF_036398755.1 Acerihabitans sp.
GAGCAAGAGCACCGCTGAGATCCGTCAAGCGTTTCTCGATTTTTTCCATAGCAAAGGCCACCAGGTAGTCGCAAGTAGCTCCCTGGTGCCAGATAACGATCCGACATTGCTGTTTACCAATGCCGGCATGAACCAATTCAAGGACGTGTTCCTCGGGCTGGACCAGCGTCAATATCGGCGCGCCACCACTTCCCAGCGCTGCGTCCGCGCGGGTGGTAAACACAACGACCTGGAAAATGTCGGGTATACCGCGCGTCACCATACCTTTTTTGAGATGCTGGGCAATTTCAGTTTTGGCGACTATTTCAAGCAAGACGCCATCAGCTTTGCCTGGGAGCTGCTTACCGGCGCCCAATGGTTTAACCTGCCGAAAGACAAGCTGTGGGTGACCGTCTATGCCACCGATGACGAAGCCTATAATATTTGGGCGCGGGACGTCGGTGTGCCGGAAGAGCGCATTATCCGCATCGGTGATAATAAAGGCGGCGCCTACGCGTCGGATAACTTTTGGCAAATGGGCGATACCGGCCCGTGCGGCCCGTGCTCGGAAATTTTCTACGATCATGGCGATCATATCTGGGGCGGCCCGCCGGGGAGCCCGGAAGAAGATGGCGATCGGTATATCGAGATCTGGAATTTAGTGTTTATGCAGTTCAACCGTCAATCCGACGGTACCATGCTGCCGCTGCCTAAGCCTTCCGTGGATACCGGCATGGGGCTGGAGCGCATTTCAGCAGTGCTGCAACACGTTAACTCGAATTATGACATCGACCTGTTCCGCACCCTGATTGAGGCGGTGGCCAAGGTGACCGGCTGCGCCGATCCGGGCAGCAAATCATTGCGCGTAATAGCCGACCATATCCGCTCCTGCGCTTTTCTGGTCGCGGACGGCGTGGTGCCGTCCAATGAAGGCCGCGGCTATGTCCTGCGCCGCATCATCCGCCGCGCGGTGCGTCACGGCAATATGCTGGGCGCCGACGGCGCCTTTTTCTATCGGCTGGTCGCGCCGCTGATTGAGGTGATGGGTCCCGCCGCCACCGGGCTGAAACAGCAGCGGGCACGGGTGGAGCAGGTGCTGCAAACCGAGGAAGACCAGTTTGCCCGTACGCTGGAGCGGGGCCTGGCCTTGCTGGACGATGAATTGGGCAAGCTTAAGGGCGATACGCTGGATGGTGAAACCGCTTTTCGGCTGTATGATACCTATGGTTTCCCACTGGACCTTACCGCCGATGTCTGCCGTGAGCGTCATTTGAAGGTGGACGAAGAAGGCTTTGAGCGCGCCATGGATGAACAGCGCCGCCGCGCCCGCGAGTCCAGCGGGTTCGGCGCCGATTACAACAGCATGCTGCGAGTGGATAAAGCCACCCGGTTCTTTGGTTATGACGAAGCGCAGCATAAAGGCACCGTGGTCGCGCTGTTTCGCAACGGCGAACCGGTACAGTCCATACGCCAGGGCGACGACGCCGTCGTGGTCCTGGACGAGACGCCGTTTTATGGCGAATCCGGCGGGCAGGTGGGCGACAAGGGCGAACTGAAGGCCGCGCTTGGGCTGTTTACGGTTAACGACACGCAAAAATACGGCCAGGCGTTCGGTCACGTCGGCCGCCTGGCCATGGGCGAGCTGAAGATAGGCGATGCGGTGACCGCAAGCGTAGACGAAGCGCGCCGTTCCCGAATCCGCCTTAACCACTCCGCCACCCACTTATTGCATGCGGCGCTGCGGCAGGTGCTGGGCGATCATGTGGCGCAAAAAGGCTCGCTGGTCAACGATCAGTACCTGCGTTTCGATTTCTCCCACTTTGAAGCGATGAAACCGCGGCAAATCCGCGCCGTGGAAGATATCGTCAACCAGCAAATCCGCCGGAACCTGCCCATCGAGACCGAGATCATGGATCTGGAGGCCGCGCGCGGCACCGGCGCCATGGCGCTTTTCGGCGAAAAATACGACGCCAAGGTGCGGGTATTGCGCATGGGTGATTTCTCCACCGAGCTGTGCGGCGGCATTCATGCCGGTCGTACCGGGGATATCGGCCTGTTCCGCATCACCTCGGAATCGGGCACCGCGGCCGGCATACGCCGTATCGAAGCCTTGACCGGGGAAGGCGCGCTGGTCAGCCTGCATCAACAAAGCGATTTGATCCATGATATCGCCCAGTTGGTCAAAGGGGATAACCAAAGCCTGGCGGATAAGGTTAAAGCCCTGCTCGAGCGCTCGCGACAGTTGGAGAAAGAGATCCAGCAGCTCAAAAGCCAACAGGCGGCACAGGAAAGCTCCGCCTTGTCCGGCAACGTAAAGGTGGTCAACGGCGTGAAGCTTCTGGTCAGCAAGCTTGAGAACACCGATCCCAAGATGCTGCGCGCCATGGTGGACGATCTGAAAAACCAGCTGGGTTCCGCCGTTATCGTGTTGGCGACCGTCGCCGATGATAAAGTCAGTCTGATAGCGGGGGTCACCAAAGATCTAACCGATCGCGTCAAAGCCGGCGATCTCATCGGCCAACTGGCCCGGCAGGTGGGCGGCAAGGGTGGCGGACGGCCCGACATGGCGCAGGCGGGCGGTACCGATATCCAGGCGCTGCCTGCGGCACTGGCCGGCATAGAGGCCTGGCTGGCGGCAAAAATCCAGCGTGGATAACAATACGTTATTATAAACGCCGTGGCTTTCTGTTAAGTTATGGCGTTTGGATTCGTATTTTCCGCTGACTCAAAAGTTAGGCGCGAAGCTGGTCATATCGACTAAACTTATACCTGATGTTGAAAGTCGTCAGCCTGCTGGCATTTTATGTCACTAACATGACTTACGTTTTCACGGTATATGATGGATAATGGCGGGAAACTGAGAGACCCGACTCTTTTAATCTTTCAAGGAGCAAAGAATGCTAATTCTGACTCGTCGAGTTGGTGAAACCCTCATGATTGGCGATGAGGTAACGGTTACGGTTTTAGGAGTCAAGGGCAACCAGGTACGTATCGGTGTCAATGCGCCTAAAGAAGTATCTGTTCACCGTGAAGAAATATACCAGCGTATTCAGGCTGAAAAATCGCAACAGAATCCCTTCTAATCTTTTCAGGCGCCTTGCTCAAGCGGGGCGCCACCCTCCTTTTCCCGCTGTGAAATCATTTTTTTTTCGACAGATGCTCTGCATTTAATCTTTGCCAATGGCTTGCAATTTGCCTGATAAAGGCAGTGTCAGGGATTATTATGCTGTCAATCTGGTCAAGTTGCATGGCTTTTGCGCAAACGCTCGCCAGACGGGAAAAATTGTTTGACTTATCAGGCCGGGAAAGTAATATGTGCGCCACGCAGTGCCGATGAGCTTTAACATCGGCGCGTAGGTGAGGTGGCCGAGAGGCTGAAGGCGCTCCCCTGCTAAGGGAGTATACGGTCAAAA
>NZ_DASWOM010000041.1:0-30791 GCF_036398755.1 Acerihabitans sp.
CGCAGCATGATCATGCGCGTTAAACATCCGGTTTCCGAAGCCTCCCCGATGGTCAAAGCCAAAGATGAACGCCGCGATCGCCGTGAAGATTTCGCCACCGAAGCCAACGATGACAATGATGCTGGGGATTCTGAAGAGTAATCGATGATGACGGCGAACCGTCTGATGTTGTCCGGCACCGTGTGCAAGGCACCCATTCGAAAGGTCAGCCCGTCAGGTATTCCTCACTGTCAGTTTGTGCTTGAGCACCGCTCGCAGCAACAGGAAGCCGGTTTTTCACGACAAGCATGGTGCCGTATGCCCGTGGTGGTCAGTGGAAAGCAATCGCAAGAGATTACTCGCAGTATAACGGTCGGTACGCAGCTCACCATCCACGGTTTCATTTGCAGCCATCAAGGTCGCAATGGGCTGAATAAAATGGTCCTGCATGCCGAGCAGATTGAATTGATAGATTCTGGAGACTAGCCAAATGGCACGTTATTTCCGTCGTCGCAAATTCTGCCGTTTCACCGCGGAAGGCGTTATTGAGATTGACTATAAAGACATCGCTACGCTGAAAAACTACATCACCGAAAGCGGTAAAATTGTCCCGAGCCGTATTACCGGTACTCGCGCCAAATACCAACGCCAGTTGGCCCGTGCGATCAAACGCGCGCGCTATCTGTCTCTGTTGCCGTACACTGATCGTCATCAGTAATCGGTCACTGTCCACCAGACTTTGAGAGGATAAGGTAATGCAAGTTATTCTGCTTGATAAAGTTGCCAACCTGGGTAGCTTAGGCGAACAAGTTAACGTTAAAGCGGGCTATGCCCGTAACTACTTGGTACCGCAAGGTAAAGCCGTTCCGGCCACCAAGAAAAACGTTGAGTATTTTGAAGAGCGTCGCGCCGAGCTGGAAGCCAAGCTGTCTGACGTTCAGGCCGCGGCCCAGGCTCGCGCCGATAAAATCACTGAACTGGGAAGCGTTACCGTTGCGTCTAAAGCAGGCGACGAAGGTAAACTGTTCGGTTCCATCGGTACGCGCGACATCGCCGACGCCATCACCGCTGCCGGCGTTAGCGTCGCCAAAAGTGAAGTGCGCCTGCCTAACGGTGTGCTGCGCACCATTGGCGATCATGATGTCAGCATCCAGGTTCACAGCGAAGTTTTCGCTACCCTGAATGTTATCGTGGTAGCTGAAGCCTGATCGAAAGATTAAGCGATTGATAAAACGCCGGCTTATGCCGGCGTTTTGCTGTGTGGAGCCAGTGCGGCGCGACGAAGGCAATCAGCCGATGGTCAATGCTTGCGTGAGGCCGGTTTAGCCTAATCCTGCGGTGGTCAACGTCCGCGCTTAATTCCGCAGGTAGCTGCCGTCGGCCTGCCTGACAAAGCGTATCCGGCTGTTGGCGCCGGTTTCAATCGTCAGCATCTGCACCACCCCCTGAGCATTCTGCTGGATGTCCACCTGTTGACCCGCCTGCAGGCTGCTGAGCGGTTTGTCGTCGCCTTCCGCCTGCGCCATGGCAAACACGTCCCCTACCGGCAGGTTATGCTCGCGAAACAGCTGCGCCAGCGTTTGGCCCTCGACAATGCGATAATGATGCAACTGGCCGTCCCCGGCGGCGATAGGCGCGGCAGCCGCGGCGGCGCCGTTATTATCGACCAGCTCCGCCTGCATGACCGGCCGTGGTCCGTTGGCCGTGGTTTGTCCGGTGGGCGCCGTTGTGGTGACGGAAGGGGAATAAGGCCAAAGTATCGCCGCCGCGATAATCAACGCGGCAATCAGCACCAGGCGCCGATGCAGCAAGGGTAGCGGTCCCATCCACTGGAAACCGTCGGGTAAGTGCCATACTCTTTTCAGCAGGGTCAGCATTGACCGGCCTGGCGCGCTGGCATCATCATCGGGCAGCGGACGTAGAGGCCACTTCCATTTGAATCCGCCGTAACCCAACGGGGAAAAACGGGGGATTTTGTTTTTCCCGGGCGAAATTCTGCCCATGATAACCTCTCTTGCAATGGTTTACCTGTTGTAACCCTCGCGAGTATAAAGCGGCGCACAGGGAACCTCCAAAGCTTAATTGACCGGTAGGCAAGAAGCCTGCTTGCTCGATGCAGGACTCATATTCATCATAGAGGATTTTACCCCAAACGCCTGCGCTGTTATGCTGCGCCTTTCGCTTTTTACCATTTCAAGGAAAAAACATGAGCGCACCTTCTTTAGACAGCGTGGAAGCCCAGGCCAGTTACGGCATCGGTTTACAGGTCGGCCAGCAGTTGCAGGAATCGGGCCTGGAAGGCCTGCTGCCGGAAGCATTGCTGGCGGGGCTCAGCGACGCCCTGGCCGGCAACTCACCGGCGGTTCCTGTAGACGCCATCCACCGCGCGCTGCGCATTATCCATGAACGCGCGGACGCGGTTCGTCTCGATCGTCAGCAACACCTGGCGGTGGCCGGGCAGCAATTCCTTGACGCCAACGCCGGCGAAGAAGGCGTGCGCCAGACCGAGTCCGGGCTACAGTTCAAGGTATTGACGCAGGGCGACGGAGCGATACCGACCCGCCAGGACCGCGTAAGCGTCCATTATACCGGGCGGTTGCTGGACGGCACGGTATTCGACAGTTCGGTGCAGCGCGGCCAGCCGGCGGAGTTTCCGGTTAGCGGCGTAATTCCCGGCTGGATAGAAGCCCTGATCCTGATGCCGGTCGGCTCAAAATGGGAACTGTATATACCCCATAATCTGGCCTACGGCGAGCGCGGCGCCGGCGCGTCCATACCGCCGTTCAGCGCGCTGATCTTCGAAGTCGAACTGCTGGAAATCCTCTGACATCCGCGGGCGCGCGCTTGCCGCGCCCGCGGCCGATGTCCGCCGCTAGATTATTCCGATGGCTATTTCGCGAAAAAAAGCTAGTCTGGTGAATATGATGTAATGGTCCAGAGGTGACACATGATTGAACAGATAAGCCGGCTCTCGCGTGAAGCGGGCGCGGCGATTATGCAGGTCTACGATGGCGAGGCGCCTGTCGAACTGACCCATAAAACCGACGATTCGCCGCTGACCGCCGCCGATCTGGCGGCGCACCGGGTTATCGTCGCCGGGCTGGAGGCGCTGGCGCCCGATATCCCCATTCTGTCCGAAGAGGACCCGCCCGCGTGGGACGTGCGGCGCGGCTGGACGCGCTTCTGGCTGGTGGATCCGCTGGACGGCACCAAGGAGTTTTTGCGGCGCAACGGCGAGTTCACGGTGAATATCGCCTTAATCGAGGACGGCCAGCCGGTGATGGGCGTGGTGTATGCCCCGGCCAGCGATATTCTCTATGCCGCCGACGCCGGCAATGCCTGGAAGATAACGCCGGACGGCAAGCGGCTGGCGATCCACTGCAAGGAAGCAAGGCCTCCGCTGGTGGTTATCAGCCGTTCGCACAGCGATGACAGTGAATTACAGGATTATCTGTCCCAATTGGGCGAGCATCAAACGGTGACCATCGGATCCTCGCTGAAATTCTGCCTGGTGGCGGAAGGCAGCGCCCAGCTTTATCCCCGTTTCGGGCCGACCAGCGTTTGGGATACCGCCGCCGGCCATGCGGTGGCCGCCGCCGCCGGCGCATTGGTCAATGACTGGACCGGCCATACGCTGGATTACCATCCGCGCGAATCCTTTCTCAATCCCGGGTTCAGGGTGTCGTTATTCTGAACCGGCCTTAACGCGCGCCGCCTGGCAGCAGGCGGTGCAATAGCGTAGTCACCTGCTGGATCTCCGCCAGCGACAGCGAGCCCTCCTTGGCATAACGCACCCGCCCCTGGGCATCCACGACCATTATCGCCGAGCTTTTCGGCCGCAGATGCCACGCCTGCAGTACATTGCCATGGGCATCCAGAATAAACTGCGAACCGGGATAGATGGTTTTATGATTTTCCACCCAGTTGCGCGCGAACGACGGCCCGCCGCCGAACACGGCGTCGTTTTCGTTGATGATGGTCGTCGTTTGGTAATATTTGGCGGGTAAGCTGGCCTTCTTGAGCGCCTCTATCATCGCGGCGTTCATCTCGCTGGCGGAGGACTGGGCGGCGATATGCTGCACTAGATGGATTTTTCCCAACAACTGCGAACTGTCCCAGAATTTGTAGCTGAACTTATCGTTCTTGAGCAGCAGTTCGCCTTGTTCGGCAATCGCCACCTTGGGTAATGGCCTGCCGATAACCAGGTTATGGGCAAAGGCGCCGAGGGATAGCGGCAGTATCAGGATTAACAGGATTAACCGGCAACGCATGATGCGACTCCTTTAAGCGACGGGCGGCCCGGATCGGCGCTAAGCGTTGGGGTTACACCTGCGCGCCCAATTGCGTCGTATGACCAAGCTAATGCATTTTCAGCATATTAATACTGCTGTAATAGATAGGGCTTTTATACCATTCTGTCAAATTGTGTAAACACAGCTTAGAGTCCTGTAATTGCGTGAACTTAAGCACATATGAAGACTCTTATAAAGTGCTAGTGTTGGTTCATCCGCCAGGTTTAAAACACAACGGCAGGACGAGATTAATCACGGGAGTAAAGTAAAAAAAATGAGAATCTTCCATCGCTATAACGCTATTAAGGTAGCAACCTACGTCAAGATATTATTCCGCGGTCGTATTTATATCAAAGGCTTCGGCGCCTTCGAATTTGATAAAGGCAAGATTTTGCTGCCGAAGGTGCGTGATAAACAGCATTTTCATGTCATGACGGAAGTTAACCGGCAGGTAATGAGATTACAGTCCGACATGGGCTGATGCGCCAGGTTTCTTCCCCAGCCGTTTCAGCGGCGGTACGCTTCCGGTTTTGCGAAATGGCCCCTTCCCCCGCGCCTGCGCGCCAGGGGAGGGGAAACCGCGCGCGGCTGCCTGAGGGGGGCGAAACGGTCGGCCGGGTCAGGCTACGTGCGAAGCGTCCGAGGTCTTGGCCAGCACCAGCGTGGATTTTTCCTCGATCCGGGTTACCAGCAACTGATCGATTTTATAGCTGTCAATGTCCACCACCTCGAATTTGTACCCGCCATAACGGACAAAATCGGTGCGTTTAGGGATTTTGCGCAGCATAAACATCATGAAACCGCCGATGGTTTCATAATTGCCCGCCTGCGGGAACTCATCGATATGCAGGACCCGCATTACGTCATCAATAGGCGTGCCGCCCTCGATTAGCCATGAATTCTCGTCGCGGGTGACAATCTGCTCCTCCAGCCCCTGGCCCACCAAATCGCCCATCAGGGTCGTCATGACGTCATTAAGGGTAATGATGCCCACCACCAGCGCGTATTCGTTGAGGATTACCGCAAAGTCCTCGCCGGCGGTCTTGAAGCTTTCCAGCGCCTCGGACAGGGTCAGGGTATCGGGCACGATCAGCGCCGAGCGGATCTGAACGCCGCTGTTCAACGCCAGGCTTTGGTTGCCCAGCACGCGGTTAAGCAAATCTTTCGAATCCACATAACCGACGATATGGTCAATATTGGCGTCGCAGACCAAAAATTTTGAGTGAGGATGCGTTGAGATTTTTTCTTTTATACTGGCTTCGGTTTCGGTTAAATCAAAATAGATAATGCTTTCGCGCGAGGTCATGGAGGAGGGCACCGTACGGGACTCCAGCTCAAACACGTTTTCAATCAACTCATGTTCCTGCTTGCGCAGGACGCCCGCCAGCGCGCCGGCTTCCACCACCGCGTAAATATCATCGGAGGTGATGTCGTCCTTGCGCACCATCGGCAGCTTCAGCATGCGGAAAATGACGTTTGCCAAGCCGTTAAACACCCAGACCAACGGACGAAACACCATCAGGCAGAAGCGCATCGGGTTGATAATCCGGATGGCGCAAGCCTCCGGTGAAATCATACCGATGCGTTTCGGGGTCAAATCGGCGAACAGGATAAACAGGCTGGTGACCAGGGTAAAAGAACAGATAAAACTGATTTGATCGGCCAGCTCCGGCGACATGAAACGCACGAGAATGGAGGCGAAGGACGGCGAAAACGCCGCGTCGCCCACGATGCCGCCAAGAATTGCCACCGCGTTCAGGCCGATTTGGATGACGGTAAAAAAGATACCGGGCGTCTCCTGGAGTTTAAGTACGCGTTTGGCGTTGATATTGCCTTCGTCCGCCATCAGCTTGAGTTTAATTTTGCGCGAAGCGGCGAGGGAGATTTCCGACACTGAAAAAAAAGCGCTCACCGCGATTAACAGCAGGATAAGCAGAATACTGTTTAGCATAATTCGACCACTTCGGGCTGACAGTTATGCCAGCGCGCCTTTGACGGGCAACGTGTTGTTTAAAGATATCATATTTCAGTCTGTTACGCGGGGTCGGAACGTCATCAATCGCCCGACCGGCGGTGCGTACAGTATAACAGCAGCCCCCCGGGGGCTGCTAATGATTACGCCGGCGTCAGGCCGGCCGCCGGCTGGAGGGGGGTTACGCCTGCGGCGGCATGCATACGCCGATGCCGCCGAGATTGCAGTATCCCTGCGGATTTTTTTCCAGGTATTGCTGGTGATCGTCCTCGGCATAATAGAACGGCGTGGCCGGCTCGATGGCGGTGGTGATGGTGCGCCGATCGCCGGCCTGCGCCATTGCCTGCTGGAAACGCTGCTTGCTGGCCAGGGCTTCTTCTTCCTGCTCCGGCGTCAACACAAAAATCGCGGAGCGATATTGCGAACCGATATCGCCGCCCTGGCGCATGCCTTGCGCCGGGTCGTGATTTTCCCAGAAATACTGCAGTAATTCACCGTAGCTGATGACCGCCGGGTCAAACACCACCCGCACCGCTTCGGCATGGCCGGTCTGGCCGGTGCAGACCTCGCGATAGGTGGGATTCGGGGTGAAGCCGCCGGCATAGCCGGCCGCCGTGCTGTAAACCCCCGGGATCTGCCAGAACAGACGCTCCACGCCCCAATAACACCCCATGGCAAACAGCGCCACGTCCATATTGTCGGGAACATGAGTCATTGAATGGCCGTTGATCACATGGGTGGTCGCCACCGGCATCGGCGTCAGGCGCCCGGGCAGGGCATCGCTTTGTGATACAAGCTGGGTTTTATCAAAATTCTGCGCCACGATAGACTCCTAATTAGACGATTATCGAAATAATGGGCTATTCCCTGTTGTCTTGTACACTTTCTTTACAGACAATAAACACCAATATTACGTTAAGCTGTAAGCTTACGACTGTATTTTAGGGTGAAAGCAGCAAAAACAACCCTGCAGTCGTTTTATAAAAAAAAGACGGCGATTGCGCGCGTACGGAATTCACTCGCGGGATGGTTAAAATACAGGAGCCAGCGTGCCAAAAAACCGCCTTTTATGCCTGTTTTGCATGCTACTGGCGACGCCATGGTCTTACGCCGCCAACGTGCGTTTGCAGGTGGAGGGACTTCAGGGAGAGTTGCAACGTAATGTCCGCGCGCGCCTGTCCACCATCGGCGCGGATGAAATCACGGCCGACGCGCGTTTCCAGGCGCGTGTCGATGGCGTGGTGCGCGAGGGGCTGCGAGCCCTGGGCTACTATTCCCCGCAAATCGATTTTGAGTTCCGCCCGGCGGTTAATGGCGGACGGCCCGTGCTGTTGGCCAAAGTCACCCCTGGCCAGCCGGTGAAAATCGCCGGTGTGAATATCAGCCTGCGCGGCGACGCGCGCGCCGACAGGGATTATCTTGGCCTGGTGCGGCGCAGCCGGCCGGCAATGGGCAGCGTATTGAACCATGGAGATTACTCCAATTTTATCAACGGCATGACTGGCCTGGCGGTGCGAAACGGTTATTTTGACGCCGATTTCCCCAGGCGGCAGCTTGGCGTGTCGCCGGCGCGTCATGAAGCCTTCTGGGATGTGATTTTCGACAGCGGCCAGCGTTACCGCTTCGGCAAAGTGCGTTTTCACGGCACGCAAATCCGCGAGGATTATCTGCAAAATATTCCCACTATCCGTGAAGGCGACGAGTACAGCGCCACCTCGCTCGCCGAGCTTAACCGCCAGTTGGCCGCCACCAACTGGTTTAACTCGGTGGTGGTGTCACCTGACTTCAGCGCCGGTAAAACCAATAAGGTCTTGCCGCTGGACGCGGTGGTTACGCCACGCAGCCGCAATATTATCGAAACCGGGGTCGGGTTCGCCTCCGACGTGGGGCCACGGATAAGAACCACCTGGAACCGGCCCTGGCTCAACGATCGGGGCCATAGCCTGCAAACCACGCTCAGCCTGTCCGCTCCCGAGCAGGCGCTGGATTTCAGCTATAAAATCCCGCTGCAAAAAAGCCCTCTGGAACAATACTATGTGGTGCAAAGCGGGTTTAAGCGCGAAGACCTTAACGATACCAAATCCGATGCCACCACGGTCAATGTGGCGCGCTTCTGGGATTCCGCTTCCGGGTGGCAACGCTCGGTCAACCTGCGCTGGAGCCTGGATCACTTTACCCAGGCCAACGTCACCGACACCACCATGCTGCTTTATCCCGGCTTTACGGTTAACCGTACCCGGCAGCGCGGCGGGCTGATGCCCACCTGGGGCGACTCCCAGCGTTACTCCATCGACGTGTCCGATACCACCTGGGGCTCGGATGTGGATTTTTTCATTCTTCAGGCGCAGAACGTCTGGGTGCGCACCCTGGCGGATAAACATCGTTTTGTGGCGCGCTACAACCTGGGCTGGATCGAGACCAATGATTTTGATCGCGTGCCGCCGTCCCTGCGTTTTTTCGCCGGCGGCGATCGCAGTATCCGCGGTTACCGGTTCCGGGCCATATCGCCACGCGACGCGGACGGCAAGTTGACCGGCGCTTCGAAGCTGGCCACCGGTTCCCTGGAATATCAATACAACGTGACCGGCAGGTGGTGGGGCGCCACCTTTATTGATACCGGCCAGGCGGTAAATGATTTTCGGCGAACCGACCTGAAAACCGGCGCGGGCGTCGGGGTAAGATGGCAGTCGCCGGTAGGCCCGATCAAATTGGACGTAGCCGCGCCCATAGGCGATGCCGATGAGCACGGAGTGCAGTTCTACATAGGCTTAGGGACAGAACTATGAGTCTTGCAAGAAAAATCGGCCTTGGCATCCTGACGGTTCTTGTGCTGCTGCTCGGCGCGCTGGCCTATCTGATTGGCACCACCAGCGGCCTGCATCTGCTGCTTAACGGCGCTGCGCGCTGGGTGCCGGGGCTGGACATCGTCGGCGTAAGCGGCGGCTGGCGCGACCTGACGCTTAAGGGCGTGCGCTATCAACAGCCGGGCATGCAGGTGAACGTCGGCGAAGTGCATCTGGCGCTTGACCTTTCATGCTTTCGCCACGGCCAGCTGTGCGTCAACGATTTCGCCTTGCGCGCAGTGGATGTTGCGGTTGAGACCGCCGCGCTGGCGCCGGGGCCAGCGGACGCCGCCGGGCCGGACAGCGCCGGGACGATAAGCACGCCTTATCCGCTGATGCTGCGTAATTTCAGCGTCAACGGGCTGCGGGTGCAAATAGACCATACGGTTATCGCCCTGGAACGGTTGCACACCGGCATGGATTTTCGCGGCAATAGGCTTATCGTCACGCCCACGGATATCAACGGACTGTTGGTGGCCTTGCCGAAAGCGGCGGAGCTGTTGGCCGATGGCGCCATCGACGCCGTTGCCCAGACCGATGAGCAAAAACGCGCCGCCGCCCGGCTGGCCGCGGAGAAAGCGGAGGCGCAGCGGCAGCCGCCGATGGCGGAATCCCTGAAGGCGCTGTTCGCCGATCCCCTGTTGCCCAACCTGCCGGATATCCCCATGCCGCTCAATGTCCAGCTCCAGGAACTGAGGGGCGCCGACCTTAGGCTGACCGGCGATACCGACATCACCGTGAAAAGTATCCTGATGCAAGGGCGGACATTGGATCGCGACCTCACTCTCGACCGGCTGAGCATCGATGCCGTCCAGGGAATGCTGAGCGCCAGCGGCAAGGCGCGGCTGGACGGGCAATGGCCGCTGGAATTGACCGTCAATAGCCAACTGAATGTCGACCCGGTGAAAGGCGAGAGGATAAAGCTCCGGATCAGCGGCGGCTTGCGCGATCGTCTGGACGCCGCCCTGAATTTTTCCGGTCCGGTCAAGGCACAGATTAATGCCGGCATGCGCCTGGCCGACAGCGGCCTGCCGCTGGAGGTCTCGTTGACCAGCCCCGGCGGGCAGTGGCCGCTGACCGGGGAATCCCGGTACCGCCTGCGCGACCTGTCGCTCAAGATTGACGGCAAGGCGGTGGATTATACCCTCGCCCTGCATGGCGCGGTCAGTGGCGAAGGCTTGCCGCCGGCGGATCTTTCCCTGCAAGGCAAAGGCAATCCCACGCAGTTTACCCTGTCACGCCTGCGCGTGGCGGCCCTTGAGGGGACAACCGATCTGACGGCGGTGATTGACTGGAGCGACGCCATCAGCTGGCGCAGCGAACTGACGCTCAGCGGCATCAATACCGCCGGGCAGTGGCCCGATTGGCCGGCCCGTTTGGCGGGAAAAATCGCCACCCGGGGCAGTATCCACGGCGGCAACTGGCAATTGAGCATCCCGGAGCTGGCCCTTAACGGCAATATTAAACAAAACCAGATTACCGCCCGCGGCTCCCTGAGCGGCAACGCCGCCGGGCAGTGGCATATACCCGATCTCAGGCTGGCGCTGGGGCGCAACAGCCTGGAGGTCAAAGGCGATTTAAACCAGCAATTGGCCCTTGACGCGGTGCTTGACGCGCCGAATCTGAACGGTGTGCTGCCGGGACTGGCCGGTACCGCCGGCGGACGACTGGCGGTACGGGGCGAGCGGGGGACGCCGCAGGTCAACATGGACCTTAACGCCCGCGGGCTGCGCTGGCAGTCCCTTACCGTGCGCCGTATCGACCTGACCGGCAATCTTCGCGTCAGCGATATCGTGCGCGGCGACCTAAACCTGCGCCTGGACCAACTCCAGCGCGATAGCCTGCTGGTGCGCCAGCTAACCCTGGCGGTGACCGGCGATGAGCGCCGTCACCAGCTGCGCCTGAATCTGCAAGGCGATCCGCTTTCCGGCGAGTTAACGCTTAACGGCGGGTACGATCGGCAGCAGCAGCGCTGGCAGGGCGCCCTGAGCCAGACGCGCATCGGCACGCCGGTCGGCGACTGGCGCTTGACCCGCGCCATGACGCTGGATTACCAGCATAGCGCGCAACGCATCGTTATCGGCCCTCATTGCTGGCTGAACCCCAACGCCCAACTCTGCGTGCCCACCGCCATTGACGCCGGCGCCGGCGGCCGGGCCGCGGTAGTGCTCGATCGTTTTAACCTGGCGATGATCCGTCCCTTTCTGCCGGCGGATACCGCGCTAAGCGGCCAGTTTACCGGCCGGGCCGATGTCAGCTGGCAGCCCGGCGGCGGGTTGCCCCAGGCGAGGATCGCCCTGGCGGGCAAAGGGGTAAAGGTGGTGCAAAATGTCCAGGGCAATGCGTTGCCGATAGCTTTCGAGACGTTAATCCTTAACGCCGGCCTGGATCATGACCGCGCGCGCCTGGACTGGCAACTGGGCATTGCCGGCAACGGCGGGTTTACCGGCCAGGTGATGGTGGCCGATCCCCAGGGGCGGCGCACGCTTTCCGGCGACGTCAATATCAGCCGGCTATCGCTGTCTATCCTTAACCCCATTTTATCGCGCGGAGAAAGCGCCGCCGGTATCCTTGACGCCCGTCTGCGCGTCGGGGGCAGCGTCGCCCAGCCGCAGCTGTTCGGGCAACTGAGCCTGGATCGGCTGCTGATGCGTGGCAACTGGATGCCGTTCGCGATGAGCGAAAGCCGGCTGGCGATGGTGTTCAACGGCACCGGTTCGACGTTGCAAGGGGTTATCCACACGACCCACGGGCAAGTTAACCTGGGCGGCAGCGCCGACTGGAGTAATATCAGCGCCTGGCGCGCGCGGATCGCGGCCCAGGGCACCGCGGTAAGAATTACCGTACCGCCCATGGTGCGTATGGATGTGTCACCTGATATTGTGTTGGAGGCCGCGCCGCAGGTATTCACCCTTAACGGCCGGGTTGATATACCCTGGGCGCGGATCGAGGTGAGGGAATTGCCGCCGAGCGCGGTGGGGGTGTCGCCCGACGAAGTGATCCTCGACGAACAGTTGCGCCCGGTGGAGCAGGCCAAGGTCACCACGGTTATCAACAGCAACCTGGTTATCCATGTCGGTCGCGATGTGCGGCTGGACGCCTTTGGCCTGAGGGCGCGGCTGGAGGGCGATCTTAAAATGATCCAGGATAAGCAGGGCCTGGGCCTGAACGGCCAGATCAATATCCCGTACGGCCGTTTCCGGGCCTATGGACAGGATTTAAGCGTCCGGCGCGGGCAGCTGATGTTCGCCGGTCCGCCGGCCCAGCCGTTGCTGAACGTGGAGGCCATCCGTAATCCCGACAACACGGCCGACGGCGTGATCGCGGGCGTCAGGGTGACCGGCATGGCGGACCAGCCGAGGCTCGAGGTGTTCACCGAGCCGGTGAAATCGCAGCAGGAAGCGTTGTCCTACCTGCTGCGCGGCCAGGGGCTGAATACGCCCGGCGCCGACAGCAGTGCGATGACGTCAATGTTAATCGGCATGGGGGTTGCGCAAAGTGGGCAACTTGTGGGTAAAATCGGCGCAGCGTTCGGGGTGAGCAATTTAACCCTGGATACGCAGGGCGTCGGCGACGAGTCCCAGGTCGTGGTCAGTGGTTATGTTGCACCCGGCTTGCAAGTAAAATATGGAGTCGGTATTTTTGATTCATTGGCAACGTTAACGTTACGTTACCGTTTAATGCCTAGACTTTATCTGGAAGCCGTGTCTGGTCTTGACCAGGCATTGGACTTGCTCTATCAGTTTGAGTTTTAACAATGCGAATAATTGTCTACGGTAGTCTGCGACGCAATCAGGGCAACAGTCATTGGATGACCAACGGCCAATGGTTGGGCGATCACGTGATATCCGGTTTTGAACTATACGATCTCGGCCATTATCCAGCGGTCGTCCCCGGCACGGGAACGGTATATTGTGAAGTCTATCGCATTGATTCCTCGACCCTGGCCGAGCTGGATGCCCTGCGCACCAAAAGCGGCGAATACAAGCGGGCATTGATCGCGACACCCTACGGCGGCGCCTGGATGTATGTCTACCAGCGCCCGGTGGAGGGATTGCGGCGGTTAAAAAACGGGGACTGGGTAAAACGCGCCGAGGAATCCTGATGGGCGGGTGATGAAGATGCGCAAGATTGATGATGCGCATCTTTCTGAACAGCGTGGACGCGCGTTATTTTTTAGCGCGTTCGAAGGAGGCGACAATCTCCGCCTTCGCGGCTTCGGCGTTTTCCCAGCCCGCGACTTTAACCCATTTGCCTGGTTCCAGGTCTTTATAATGCTCGAAGAAATGGGTAATTTGCGCCCGCAGCAGCGGGGACAGATCTTCCACATCTTTCACATGGTCGTACTCTTTGGTCATCTTGGTATGCGGCACCGCCACCAGCTTGGCGTCTTCGCCGGCTTCATCGGTCATTTTCAGCACCCCCACCGGGCGGCAGCGGATAACCGAACCGGGCTGCAGCGGATAGGGCGTTGGCACCAATACGTCCACCGGATCCCCGTCAAGGGAAAGGGTATGGTTGATATAACCGTAGTTGCAGGGATAAAACATTGCGGTGGACATGAAACGATCGACAAACAGCGCACCGGTTTCCTTATCAACTTCGTATTTGATCGGGGAAGCGTTCGCCGGGATTTCAATCACGACGTAAATGTCCTCGGGAAGATCTTTTCCTGCCGGTACCAGATTTAAGCTCATGTCAGTTTCCTTAACCTTTCCAATATAAATGGCGTAGCGCCTATTATAACCAAAATTCGCGGCAGTTCATCGCTGAATGCGAACCCGCGGCAAAATTACCCGTCCATGCGACCCTGTGAGGGCGTTCACACTACGGATATATATAGGATTAATTCGCGTTGCATCGATAAAGTATTCACCGTTGTCTCCGATAACCGATGCAAGGCGGAGTGTACAGCCTCTGCCGGGTGATTTGTGTACATCAACATCTGAAAACGCAGGGGCGGTAATATGTTCAAGACCATGAGCGTCAAGGTTGGGTTACTGACCTGGCTGATTGTGATGACCATTATTTTATTTATTGTCGGCGGTATCGGCATTCGTACCATCCAGCAAAGTTCAGGTTCCCTGCAAGCCATAAACCAGGTCCAGGGCGTCGAGCTGAGTTTGCTGAGCCGGAGCTATAACGCCTCGCTCAGGGCGCGCACCGAGGCGTCGCTGGCGGTGAGGCAGTATGAGACCGGCCTTATCGGCGAAGCCCAGGCCTCGACGGCGAATGTCAAGGCGTTAGCCAAAGTGGCCGATGACGATATGGCGGCGTTTCTGGCGTCCGGGTCGGTCACCCCTGAAGGCGCCCGGCGCGCCCAACAGCTGAATCTGGTGTATCAGCGTTACAACGAACAGGGCGTTAAGCCAATCATCGCCGCCCTGGGCAATGCTAATCCGGACGGCTATTACCAGGTGCTTGAAACCCAGCTTACCCCGCTTAGCCTGGAGATGGATAAGGCACTGGATTCTTTTCAACAATTCGCGTTGCAAATCGGACAGCAGATCCAGCGTGACGCCGCCGACGCCGCCCATATCCAGTTGGTGCTGACCCTTGTCGCCTGTGTGCTGGCCCTGGCGCTATCGGTGATAGCCTGGCTTGCGGTGCGTGGGTTTATCCTGCGTCCGCTGGATGGCGCCATTGCCCATCTGGAGCAGATTGCCGCCGGCTCGTTATATCATCCCGTGAGAACCAGCAAAGCCACCGAGCTGGCGCGGCTGAACCGCGCGCTGGCATTGATGCAGGATTCGCTGGCGGGCGCGGTGAGCGAGGTTCGTTTGGCGGGCGGCCAGATCGATACCGGTACCCGGGAACTGGCGATGGGCAACACTAATTTATCACAGCGTACCGAAGCCTCCGCCGCGGCGCTTGAACAGACGGCGGCGAGTATGGAGCAGTTGACCCAAACGGTGAAACTGAATGCCGAGCATGCCCGTCAGGCCCATGAGCTGGCCAAGACGGTATCCGATACCGCCGACAAGGGCAGTGAGGTGGTGTGTTACGTGATTGAGAAGATGCAGGCGATTACCAGCAGTTCGCGTCGTATCGCCGATATTCTCGGCGTAATCGATGGTATTGCATTCCAGACCAATATCCTGGCGCTGAATGCGGCGGTGGAAGCGGCGCGGGCCGGCGAGCAGGGCCGGGGCTTCGCGGTGGTGGCCGGGGAAGTGCGCAGCCTGGCGCATCGCAGCGCGGAGGCGGCCAAGGAGATCAAGGGGTTGATCCAGGAATCGCAGGGGCGGGTGAACGAAGGGTCGGAGATGGCCCATACCGCGGGCGAGACCATGGATGAGATCTCCGAGGAAGTGATGCGGGTCACCAGGCTGATGCGTGAGATTTCCAATGCCACCGATGAGCAAAGCCGCGGTATTGAGCAGATTAGCCTGGCGGTGTCGCAGATGGATGCGGTGGCGCAGCAGAATGCCTCGCTGGTGGAGGAGTCAAGCGCGGCGACGCGTTCGTTGCAGGCGCAGTCGCAGCAGTTGGCGAAGAGCATGGCGGTGTTTCAGCTGGAGGGAACCCCGGTGGCGGCGGATGACGCTGAGGTGGCGGTGGCGGCCTGAATGTGTCAAGGGTAAGTTGGCGCGCTCTCCCTTGAACGCGCCTGCCGTGCCAGGGGGGTGTTATTCGTCGGGGTAGTCGCGCATAAAGCGTTCAGCGTCGTTGACCATGGATTCCGTGCCGACAAAGAACGGCGAACGCTGGTGAAGTTTTTCGGGCATGATGTCAAGGATGCGGTTTTTACCGTCGCTGGCCTTGCCGCCTGCCTGTTCGGCCAGGAACGCGACCGGGTTGCACTCATAGAGCAGGCGCAGCTTGCCCTGCGGGTGCGTGGCGGTACTGGGGTAGAGGTAGATGCCGCCCTTGAGCAAATTGCGGTGGAAGTCGGACACCAGCGAGCCGATGTAACGCGAGGTGTAAGGGCGGTTGGTGGCCTCGTCCATTTCCTGGCAGTATTTGATGTACTTTTTAACGCCGTTGGGGAACTTGATGTAGTTGCCTTCGTTAATGGAATACATATTGCCGGTGGCAGGGAAGCGGACGCTTTCGTGGGAAAGGCAAAATACGCCGATGGAAGGATCGTAGGTAAAGGCATGGACTCCGCAGCCGGTGGTATAGACCAGCATGGTGGACGAACCGTAGACCACGTAACCCGCCGCGACCTGCTTGTGGCCGGGCTGGAGGAAATCTTCAAGCGTCACCGGCGTGCCCACCGGCGTGACCCGGCGATAGATGGAAAAAATGGTGCCTACCGAGACATTGACGTCGATATTGGAGGAGCCGTCCAGCGGGTCCATCAGCACGACATATTTGCCGCTGGTGGAACGTTCGCCGTCAAAAATGACAATTTCATCTTCTTCTTCGGAGGCAATGCCCGCTACCTGCCCGCGCGCCTTCAGCGCCGCTTTTAATTTCTCATTGGCAAACAGGTCGAGCTTCATCTGGACTTCGCCCTGGATATTGGATACGCCGCTGGTCCCGAGGATATCCACCAAACCCGCGGTATTGATATCGCGGTGGATGATTTTCGCCCCTAATTTTATCGCGGAGAGTAATGCGGTAAGTTCACCTGTGGCATGTGGAAATTCGTGCTGTTTCTCAACGATAAATTCGCCTAACGTTTTCATATCACTTTCCCTGAATCCAAAGAAGACCATGTTGCTAAGGATGAAAAGCGGTACTATCAATTTTCACTGACCGATTTTCACTGAACAAATCTCACTGACTAATTAATCAGACAGAGCTGACGCCACCCGATTAGCCGCTTACGTATGTAATGCAGTTTAGCTTAAACGAATGTGGACATATCATCAAATCCGTTTATATCGGTCGGTCGCAGCGGTAGAATGAGCCGCAGTTCGTGTTAAAAAATGGAAAACTTATGCGCATACACATTCTTGGGATCTGCGGCACATTTATGGGCGGACTGGCGATGCTGGCCCGTTCTTTGGGGCATGAGGTGACCGGGTCCGATGATAATGTCTATCCCCCGATGAGCACGTTGTTACAGGATCAGGGCATTGTGCTTATCAAAGGCTATGATCCGGCGCAGCTGACGCCCGAACCGGAACTGGTCATTATCGGGAATGCGATGAGCCGGGGCAATCCCTGCGTGGAAGCCGTGCTGGAACGGGGTATTCCCTATACGTCCGGCCCGCAGTGGCTGCACGATCGGGTGTTGCAGCAACGCTGGGTCATCGCGGTAGCCGGCACCCACGGCAAAACCACCACCGCCGGCATGGTGACCTGGATCCTCGAGGCGTGCGGCTACCAGCCGGGTTTCGTGATAGGCGGCGTGCCGGGTAATTTTACCGTTTCCGCCCGTTTGGGCGACGGCGCGTTTTTTGTGGTGGAAGCCGACGAATACGATTGTGCGTTTTTTGATAAACGCTCCAAATTTGTCCACTATTGCCCGCGAACCCTGATCCTCAACAACCTTGAATTCGATCATGCGGATATCTTTGACGATCTGAAAGCCATCCAGAAACAGTTTCACCATTTGGTCAGGCTGGTGCCGGGCAAAGGTAAAATCATCCTGCCCGATAACGACCAGCATCTGAAGCAGGTGATGGCAATGGGGTGCTGGAGCGAGCAGGAATATATCGGCGAGGAGGGCAGCTGGCGGGCGAAAAAGAGCGCGCCGGACGCCAGCCGTTTCCAGGTGTTTCTTCAGGGCGAGCCGGTGGGCGACGTGCATTGGGAACTGGTGGGCGAGCACAACATGCATAACGCCCTGATGGCGATTGCCGCCGCCCGCCATGTCGGGGTGCTGCCTGCCGATGCCTGCCGGGCGTTGGGGTCTTTTATCAACGCCCGCCGTCGTCTTGAGCTGAAAGGCACCGCCAATGGGGTGAAATTGTATGATGATTTTGCCCACCATCCCACGGCGATCCTGGCGACGCTTGCCGCGCTGCGCAGTAAAGTGGGCGGCACCGCGCGCATCCTGGCGGTACTGGAGCCGCGCTCCAATACCATGAAGATGGGATTGAATAAAAATGAGCTGGCGCCATCCCTGGGCCGGGCCGACGAGGTTTTTTTATTCCAGCCCCAGCATATTCCCTGGCAGGTGAGCGAAGTGGCCGAAGCGTGCGTGCAGCCGGCCCATTGGAGCGCTGATGTCGATACCCTGGTGGAAATGATTGTCAAAACCTCCCAACCCGGCGATTACATCCTGGTGATGAGCAACGGCGGATTCGGCGGCATTCATGAAAAACTGCTGGCGCAATTGAATCTCAAAGCCGGCATGGTGGCCTAGCAGCCGCGCAAGGCAAAAAAAAACCCCCGCAAGCGGGGGAAGGATCGTCGGATAGGACGACGAGAGGGAATCGGCAATTCGCGTCTTGGGTTATTACTGGACACAGGAATAACAGAGGGCGACGACGTTTTTGCCAGTGTGACTTTTGGCGTGAACTCTCTCTCTACTGCTTTATTAACGTCTGCAAATCATTGGCCCGGCCGCCTTCACCGCGCCGGCCTTTGGCCGGGCGAACATGTCGCGGCGCCGCCGTGTCGGCGCTTATTTATACAGCTCGGCCGTGGCGTGCCAGGTATCATTATCACGGGCTTCCGTGATGTGATAGGAGGTTGCGCCTTTGGCTTCGGCGGCCTGGTTCAGGGCCTGGTGAATATCGGAAGGCGCGCCCGCCTTGCCGGTTACGCTTACCGTGCCGAACGGCTGCAAGCCGCTGGCCTGTTCCTGCGAGATCGAATTCGCGGCGAAAGCGCCAAAGGACAAGGCTGACATTACGGTCATCAGTGAGACTGCGGTTTTAATTTTCATGTTATTACCTCTACATATTCTTGTGCGTAACGGTTTCATGCTGTTGTTTTTCGCCGGCGGTGCGCCGTCAACAGCCTGTGAAACGTGATGTGCATCACGAAGTAAAGTATACACTAGTAACGTGAGGTATTAATAGTTTGCTCATAATTTATTATGAAACTTTATTTGCGTTCTTTGCCATAATATAAGTAAAAGCTATTAAAATAGGTTAAAAAATATACAATTAATGTTAAATAATTGTAATTTCAAAGAGATGAAAGGTTTTAGCCAAACGTGCTGTCCGACGGGGCGCTTTTGGTGAAATCAGCCGCGGGGCATGTAAAACAAGGATTTCACACCGGCTTAACGCCACGGCGACGGCGTCCGTGGCGGTCGGAAAGGGGCCGGGCGATACAACGGCGATGAAAACCGCGGGCGATCGGCGGTTTCAGTTATAAGGCGCCAATCCCCAGCCTATAGCTCCTGATCGAACAGGATGAGTATGGCTTCGTAGAGTTGTTTAACGCTAAAGCCCTTGGCGGGTGTGGTAAAAATGGTATCGTCCCCGGCAATGGTGCCCAGAATGCCCTCGGACTTACCCAGGGAATCCAGCAGGCGGGCAATAAGCTGCGCGGCGCCGGGGCTGGTATGGATAACGATGACCGCGTCGTTATGATCGACATCCAGCACCAGGTTTTTCAGCGGGCTGCTGGTGGTGGGCACGCCCAGCTCCGCCGGCAGGCAATACACCATTTCCATTTTAGCGTTGCGGGTTCTCACCGCGCCAAATTTGGTTAGCATCCTTGATACCTTGGACTGATTTATATTTTCAAACCCCTGTTCTTGCAGCGCAAAAACAATCTCACCTTGGGAGCTGAATTTTTCTTCCTTAAGCAAGGCCTTAAAAGCTTTAACCAGTTCTTCTTGTTTTAGGTGGTTGCGCATATTTTCCCAAACCAGTAGCCGATATTGTAGTTTGAATTATGCATAAATTTGCATTTTTATGCAATAAAAATGCGATGTCGCCGCCTTATCAGCCAAATTGAGTCGGCAAAACGGTCAGCGTAGCAATATTTATTCAAATCAACCATGACCTGGCTCGCATATTTACTGGCATTAAAAAGTAAAGGGAATGTTATTAAAATGATGTTGTTTTGACCATTGCTGTCGGTGTAATGTGATCGATAACCACGGGTATTGAACGGCAGCGGCAGGCATTATCCGGTGAAGTCGTCCGGTATGGGAATAAGGCTGGAACTTATGGATAAGAAAGGGAAGTTAACGTGTCATTTCTCAAATTTGCGATCGCTGATTTGTTTTTACTCGTTTATGTCTCTATGATCATAACCAGATGATTTGACGGCATTTAATTTTTCCTATAATAATAAGGAGATTAGAATGAAAGTCGCAGTTCTCGGTGCAGCGGGTGGCATAGGACAGGCACTAGCCCTGTTGCTCAAAACCCAACTCCCCTCAGGTTCAGAACTCTCTCTCTATGATATCGCCCCCGTGACGCCCGGCGTGGCGGTCGACCTCAGCCATATTCCCACCGCGGTGAAGATCAAGGGCTTTAGCGGCGAAGACGCCACTCCCGCCCTGGCGGGCGCGGATATCGTGCTGATTTCCGCCGGCGTGGCGCGCAAGCCCGGCATGGACCGCGCCGATCTGTTCAACGTCAACGCGAGCATCGTACGCAACCTGATCAATCAGGTGGCGAAGGCTTGTCCCAGCGCGTTAATCGGCATCATTACCAATCCGGTCAACACCACGGTGGCGATCGCCGCTGAAGCGCTGGAGAAGGCCGGGGTGTATGACAAACGCAAACTGTTCGGTATCACCACGCTTGATATCATCCGTTCCAATACCTTTGTCGCCGAGCTGAAAGGCCTGCGGCCCGAGGACGTGGAAGTGCGTGTGATAGGCGGCCATTCCGGCGTCACTATCCTGCCGTTATTGTCCCAGGTTAAGGGCGTGAGCTTTAGCGAACAGGAAATTGCCGACCTCACCCGCCGCATCCAGAATGCCGGCACCGAAGTGGTGGAGGCGAAAGCCGGCGGGGGTTCAGCCACCTTATCCATGGGCCAGGCGGCGGCGCGGTTCGGCCTGTCGCTGGTGCGCGCCATGCAGGGTGAAGCCGGCGTGGTGGAATGCGCTTACGTTGAAGGCGATGGCGAATTTACCCGCTTCTTTGCCCAACCGCTGCTGTTGGGTAAGCAGGGCCTGGAGGAACGTCAATCCATCGGCACCTTGAGCGCCTTTGAACAACAGGCGCTGGAACAAATGAAGGATGTGCTGAAAAAAGATATCGAACTCGGGGAAAAATTCATCAATCAATAATGCGCAGGTAGCGGCCCCGTGCCCTGGAACCGGGGCCGGGCTGCCGTTACCCTTGGTTTCACCGCGCGCCGTCCCAGCGGCGTGCAAGCTGCTTTTGCCTGTGTATCCCCGCTGGTATTCCCTTCGGCTGCTTGCTCCCCATTCTGATGCCCTTTTAGCCCAGGCTTGGGCGGATATTTCCATCTGTTGCCGATTAGTCCCATCCGCTATTTCTGCAACCGCCAGCGGTTTTATTCTCGTCGTTCTTATAGTTCCTATATCAATCATTCTATTGATAAATATTGTTTATTTACAGTTTATGGGATAAAAACCAAGCGCGCTCTCATTTTTACATCCGTTGTGGCGTTTACTGCTTTTTTTGTGTTGTAATTGACGTAACGACACGCTGTAATCAGTTTAGTGCGCAAGCGGAGTTATAACGGAACCGCACCTGGATAAGACCGCTGGGTAATAAGGGTTTTACGGGTCTTACGCCATGGAGATTACGCAAGCTATTACCAGACAAGGAGGGAAACGATGTTACCAAAAAAGGAATGGATAGCCACCCATGAACTGATAGGCGTCGGCGGACTGCCTAAAACGCGCCAGGGGCTGAACCGGCGCGCGCGCGAAGAGGGCTGGCATAAAAGGCGCCGCGAAGGCGCCAGGGGAAAGGCCCTGGAATATGCTTGGCAAAGCTTGCCCGAGACGGTTAAAAAAACGCTGTCGCTTCGTTCCAATATGGCTGAATACCGGGCTGCGCCGCAGGAGCCGTCTTCCACCTGGCTGGAAATACACCGGCAGCTCTCAAGCGAGGAACGCGACTTTGTCGTGTCGTTTATATTAAGGGAAGGCGTTTTAAACCTGCTAAAACGCCTGGATTATCCCGATGAGTCCCTGGCGGAACTCAATCGGGAGTAGGAGGGAAAGGCCGGCGCGCCCGAGGGCCGTGCCGGCCGGGTTGACCTGTCAGCGCGAGCGGATCAGGCTTTTCCTGTCGACGAGTTGATACGTTTTCGCATCAATGTAACGGCTGGGCCATATCTCCAGCGGGTGAATGCCCAAGGCATCCCCTATCAGCCATTCGCCTTTCGGCCAAGGGCGGGTCATGGCGTTCGCCAGCGTCGACGAAGACAAACCCGCGCCCCGAGAGACGGCCGCTAGCGTGGTGCCGCGTTTACGCAACGCTGCGATGATATCGGCGGGGTGCCAGTCTTTTATCCTTTCGTTCATATCTTGATCCCTTGCGGCCTCACTGGGGGTAATTGATGTACTAGTTAACATATGCAAGCTACCCGTGGTTGATTTCACTTTGTAACCGGAAAATTTATAGCACATTTTTTCCTAAAGCTTTTCTACCATTTTCTCAATGATGTCAAGATTTGCTATGGACGTCCCTTTTTGGAATGCAAAAGATATGAAAACAGCTTGGTACAAGACCTGTGAACTCATTGGTGTAGCTAAGCTTCCGGGCACCCGACAGGGCATTACCGCACGCGCCCGTCGGGAAAACTGGACCAGTCGCCGGGTAATCGGCGTGCAGGGTAAAGGCCTGGAATTTGCTCTTGAGAGTTTACCACTCGATGTCCAACAGGAGTTAACCAGAAGACAAATTCAGGAAAATTTTATTGCCGAATACGGTGGCGAATATCGTCTTAATTCCGCGCGCAAGGCGGCGGAACCGGAAAAAGACCCGTTGGCGGCATGGATGGCCATCTATCAGCAGTTTCAGCCCGAGGAGCGGGATGAAGTCATCAGCCTGTTGCTGCGCGAGGGGATAACGGGATTTATGGCGCGCCTGGGCATAAATCCCGGGCGCTGATGACGAGGGGCGATGGGTTGGACGCCGGCTGTGCCGCCTTCGGCCGCCGGTTTCCTAAAAATGCCGCTGCACCGCCAGATGCGCCAGGCTTTCCAGGGCCTGGCGAAACGGCGTCGGCGCCAGGCAGGCGAGGCAGCTGATGGCGTTATCCGCTTCGGCTTCCGCCCGTTGCCGGGTGTACTCGAGGGAACCGCATTGATGCATGGTTTCCAACACCGCCTCAAGCAGATGGCGGCCGTTGCCCTTTATAATCGCTTCGCGGATCATCGCCGCCTGCTGCGCATTGCCATTGCGCATGGCATGCAGCAACGGCAGGGTAGGCTTGCCTTCATTCAAATCGTCGCCGGTATTTTTACCCAGGGTTACGTCGTCGGCCCCGTAGTCCAGCAGATCGTCGATAAGTTGAAAAGCGGTGCCCAGGTAACGGCCATAGTCGCGCAGCGCGTTTTCCTGTTCGGGGGTGGCGCCGGCCAGGATGGCTGAGGATTGCGACGCCGCCTCGAACAGGCGGGCGGTCTTGCTGTAAATCACCCGCATGTAGCTCTCGATGGTGATATCGGGATCGTTGCAGTTCATCAATTGCAATACTTCGCCTTCGGCAATGACGTTAACCGCCTCCGCCATCAGCGCCAGGACCCGCAGCGATTCAAGGCCGGTCATCATCTGGAAGGCGCGGGTGTAGATAAAATCCCCGACCAGGACGCTGGCGGCATTGCCGAATGCCGCGTTGGCCGTGGCCTTGCCGCGCCGCATGTCGGATTCGTCAACCACGTCGTCATGCAGTAAGGTGGCGGTATGGATAAATTCTATCAGCGCCGCCACGGTGACATGCTTGTCGCCCTCGTAGTGCAACGCCCTGGCCGCCAGAACGGCAATCATCGGACGGATACGCTTGCCCCCGCCGCTGATGATGTAGTGGCCAAGCTGATTGATGAGCGCGGCCTCGGAGTTCAGCTGCTCGAGAATAATCGCGTTGACGTCCGCCATATCATGTGCGGTAAGTTCGGTAATTTGATCAAGGTTCATTATTGTCTTTAGGCTTTATTTTAACCGTTAGATAGTAACGCTGCTCATGGAGCCAGATGGCAGAAACTGTGTTACTGATTGTACTTGAAAAACGCCAGAGATAAATGCCGGCGAAGAAACTGCGCTTTTTTCGCGTCCTGTATGTATTCTGCACTTGTCATAGGGCGCTTTTTTGCGTAGAATTCGCGCCCTATTGTGAATATTTATAGCGCACTGTGGACGAATCCAAGTTGAGTGCGCGGAAAGCGGAGTTTTTTATGTACGCGGTTTTCCAAAGTGGTGGTAAACAACACCGGGTCAGCGAAGGTCAGACTGTTCGCCTTGAAAAGCTGGACATTGCAACGGGCGAAACCGTTGAGTTCGACCAGGTGATGATGATTGCCAACGGTGATGACATTCAGATCGGCGTTCCTTTCGTCAATGGCGGAAAGATTCAAGCTGAAGTAGTTGCCCATGGTCGCGGCGATAAAGTGACGATCGTTAAATTTCGTCGCCGTAAGCACTATCGTAAGCAACAAGGCCATCGTCAGTGGTTCACTGACGTGAAAATTACCGGTATCGGCGCCTAACAGGGGAGCACACTCATGGCACACAAAAAGGCTGGCGGCTCGACTCGTAACGGTCGCGACTCAGAAAGTAAACGCCTGGGCGTCAAACGCTTCGGCGGCGAAGCTGTTTTAGCAGGCAGCATCATCGTTCGCCAGCGTGGAACTAAATTCCACCCCGGCACCAACGTTGGTTGCGGTAAAGACCACACTCTGTTTGCTTTGGCTACTGGTAAAATCCAGTTCGAAATTAAAGGACCAAAGAACCGTAAGTTTGTCAGCATTGTAGCCGCTGAATAACTTTTCCGTTCTTTGCTGGCTGCGGTTCCGATAGCCCCTTCCAGATAACAGAGCCAAGCCCCGCAATTCTAGCGGGGCTTTTTACTTTTCTTTCCGGCCAATTTCGCGTTTAAGACTCATGATGACAAATCAGCAGGCGGGACAGCAAGCAGGAATGGGCATCATTCTGGCGCTCACCACCGCAATGTGCTGGGGGGCGTTGCCCATCGCCATGAAACAGGTGCTCACCGACATGGAGCCGTATACCGTGGTGTGGTATCGATTCATCATGGCTGGTATCGGCCTGGCCGTCATCCTGGCGCCGCGCGGCCAGCTACCGCCGCTCAAGCTGTTTTTGCGCTGGCGCTGGCTGATGATGCTGGTCATCGCCACCGCGGGTTTGCTGGGCAACTTTATTTTTTTCAGCTCCTCGCTGCAATACCTTAGCCCGACCGCCTCGCAGGTTATCGGTCAGCTCTCGCCGGTGGGCATGATGTTCGCCAGCGTGCTGATCCTGAAGGAACGCATGCGCGGCACCCAGGTTATCGGGGCGATGATGCTGATATGCGGCCTGCTGATGTTTTTCAATACCAGCCTGCTTGAAATCTTTACCCGGCTGACCGACTACACCCTGGGGGTGATTCTGGGGGTGTGCGCGGCGACGGTCTGGGTCTGTTACGGTGTGGCGCAAAAGGTTCTGCTGCGCCGGCTGGCCTCACAACAGATCCTGTTTTTGCTGTATGTTTTGTGTACAATAGCATTATCCGCCGTGGCCAGACCCGCGACGATAATGCATTTGAGCTCCTGGCAGGTCGCCTGCCTGGTGTTTTGCGGTGCCAATACATTGATTGGCTACGGCGCGCTGGCGGAAGCCATGGCGCGCTGGCAGGCGGCGCAGGTCAGCGCTATCGTCACCCTGACGCCCCTGTTCACCCTGCTTTTTTCAGATTTACTGTCACTCGCCTGGCCGGATTATTTCACCGCTCCGCCGCTGAATATCATCGGTTATCTGGGCGCGTTTGTGGTGGTGGCGGGTGCGATGTTTTCTGCGGCGGGCCATCGGCTCTTGCCCGCGCGGACCAAAACAAAACCGGCGCTGCCCATTCGGCCGCCCGGCAAATGAATTACGGAGAGTTCCCATGAAGTTTGTAGATGAGGCCGCCATCGTGGTGGTTGCGGGCGACGGCGGCAACGGTTGCGTCAGTTTCCGGCGGGAGAAATATATTCCTAACGGCGGTCCGGACGGCGGAGACGGCGGCGACGGCGGCGATGTTTATCTGCTGGCGGACCGGAACCTGAATACCCTGATCGATTATCGCTTCGAGAAATCCTTTCGCGCCGAACGCGGGCAAAACGGTCAAAGCCGGGATTGCACCGGCAAACGCGGCAAGGACATCACCATCAAAGTTCCGGTGGGCACGCGTATTCTCGACCAGGGCACCGGTGAAACCATGGCCGACATGACCCGCCATGAGCAACGCGTCATGGTGGCGAAAGGCGGTTTCCACGGCTTGGGCAACGCGCGCTTTAAATCTTCCATTAACCGCGCGCCGCGCCAGAAAACCGACGGCACCAAGGGCGAAAACCGCGAACTGCAGCTTGAGCTGCTGCTGCTGGCCGATGTTGGCATGCTGGGGTTGCCCAACGCCGGCAAATCGACCTTTATCCGCGCGGTATCCGCCGCCAAACCCAAGGTGGCCGACTATCCCTTCACCACCCTGGTGCCGAGCCTCGGCGTGGTGCGCATGGATAACGAGCAGAGTTTTGTGGTCGCCGATATCCCGGGCCTGATTGAAGGCGCGTCCGAAGGCGCCGGCCTGGGTATTCGTTTCCTTAAACATCTGGAGCGCTGCCGGGTACTGCTGCATCTGATCGATCTCGCGCCCATCGACGAGTCGGATCCGATCGAGAACGCCAGGATCATCGTCAAAGAGCTGGAGCGCTACAATGAAAAGCTGGCGGCCAAGCCGCGCTGGCTGGTATTCAACAAAGTCGATCTGCTGGACGCCGAAGAAGCGGACCGCCGGGCCAAGGCCATCGCCGAGGCGCTCGGCTGGCAGGAACAGTTCTACATCATTTCCGCCGCCAGCCGCCAGGGCGTGAAAGCGCTGTGCTGGGACGTCATGGCCTTTATCAACGAACATCCCCACGATCTGCCGGCCGAAGAGGCCGCCGCCCCGGTCAAGGTTGAGTTTATGTGGGACGATTATCATCGTGAGCAACTGGAAAAAACCGAAATCGTCGCTGAAGACGACGATTTGGACGATGATGACTGGGATGAAGATGATGAAGAAGGCGTGGAATTCGTCTATCACCGCTGACGCGCCCACACCGCCGCTCACGGCCCGCATCGGGATAAGGCGACCTATCCCGCCCGATCGGGCTTGAACGCCGTTATGACGCCCCTGTCGCAGTTTGCGTGGGGGCGTTTTTTTATTAGCGGCGCGTCAATTAATTGTTTTGGTAAATATCTTTATACAAGCGGCTTTCAAAACGCACCAGGGGAATGCGCCTGGCCTTTTGATCCTCGGGCGGCACCGCGTATCCCGAGAGATACTGCACAAAGGCCATGCGCTGCCCGCTTGCGGTGGTAATAAAGCCCGCCAGGTTATAGACCCCCTGCAGCGAGCCGGTTTTGGCGGACACCTTGCCGTCCACGCCCGCCTCATGCAAGCCGGCGCGATACATCAGCGTGCCGTCGTAGCCCGCCAGCGGCAGCATGGAGATAAAGTCCAGTGTCTGATCGTGCTGGCCGATGTACTGCAGCACCTGCATCATGGTGGCCGGCGAGATAAGGTCGTGGCGCGATAGGCCGGAACCGTCCACGATAATGGTATTGCCCAAATCGATGCCGGCCTGCTGGCGCAGGATTTGCCTTACCGCGTCCGAGCCGGCGCGCCAGGTACCGGGCACCTTGAGGCGCTCGCGGCCGATGGTGCGAAACACCGTATCGGCAATCATGTTATCGGATTTTTTCAGCATCACCCGCAGCAAATCATGTAGCGGCGCCGAATACGTCTGGGCCAGAATCTTGCCTGGCCGGCCCGGCGCTGTTTGGCGCAGCAGGGTGCCCCCCACGTCAATATCCGCCTGTTTCAGCTCGCTTTTCAGGATGGCGCCCGCATAGCTTGCGCCATCCTGGATAGCAAACGCCAGCGGCAGGGGCTCGGCGCGCTGGGGCAGGCAGCCGGTCAGGGTAAAGCGGTTAAGCTCGCCCGGCACCACGTCCAGCTCGCAATATTGCGCCTCGGGCGAGCCTTTCGCCAGGGTGCGCACCTGGCTGTACATCTGTACGGGATAATAGGACGCCACGCGGATAAACGCATTGTCGCCGGCCTTGGGGGCGCTGTAGAGCGAAACGGAGAAGCAGTTGCGATCGACGATGGCCGCGCCAGGCGGCGCGCTGAAGCACTGGGTCAGGTCGTTCCAGGGCCAGCCGGGGGCTTTATCGTGGCTGGCGAAAGCCGAGGTGTCGATCACCAGATTGCCCGAGACCTGGCGGATGCCCTGCTTGCGCAGTTCGGCAACCATGTTGCGCAGCTGCTGGCGGCTGAGCGTCGGATCGCCGCTGAAGCGGGCGACCAGGTCGCCGCGCAGCACGCCGTTGCCTACCGTAGCGTCGCTTTCAAGGGTGGTGCTGAAGCGATAGGCCGGCCCCAATTGCAGCAGCGCCGCCAGCGCGGTGATCACTTTTTGCGTACTGGCCGGCAGCGCCATTTGCTGGCTGTGATAATCAATGGCCGGCGTGGCGGCGCCTATCTTTTGCGCAATCAGCGCCAGGTTGGCGCCGTCGGGCAACAGTTCCGTATAATTTTCCACCGGCGCGCCGTGCGCGGACAGCATAACGACGCCGGTCAATCCTGTGAGTAGTCCTGCAAAACGCATAATATTGTGCAACGGCAAAGTAACGTGGTGCCATACTACGGTGCAAAGTGGGTTAAAGTAAACGATGACCCATCGGGAACTCTGGGTTAAAATACGTATCAAAATGCAAATCAAGACTGACCTGGCTCGTTGCGCCAGGTGCGGTTTTTTTTGCTTTTCGCTTAGGTCGTAGCTCTGAAGGCTACGCCGTGACAATATTAATTTACGTCAGGATGGCGACTATTTTAGCAGGAAGTATTCATTTAGAGGTATTGCCATGACACCAATTCCGATGACTTTGCGTGGTGCCGATAAGCTGCGGGAAGAGCTCGATTTTTTGAAAAGCGTCCGCCGCCCGGAAATTATCAAGGCCATTGCCGAGGCTCGCGCGCACGGCGACCTGAAGGAAAACGCGGAATACCATGCCGCCCGCGATCAGCAGGGGTTCTGCGAAGGCCGCATCCAGGAAATCGAGGCTAAGCTGTCCAACGCCCAGGTTATCGACGTCACCAAGATGTCGGCCGGCGGCCGGGTGATTTTCGGCGCCACGGTCAGCATCCAGAACCTGGAAAACGATGACGAGCAGACTTATCGCATCGTCGGCGACGACGAGGCCGATTTTAAACAAAATCTGATTTCCATCAATTCCCCCATTGCCCGGGGCCTGATCGGCAAGGAAGTCGGCGATATCGCCATGATCCGCACACCCGGCGGCGATGTGGAATACGAGATTTTAAAGATAGAATATCTTTGATTTACGTATAAAGATTGTTGAGATGATTTGTAAAGAAAGGAAAAAGGCCGTAAGCGGCCTTTTCCTGTAACGACTAACATGGCACCTTTTCAGCAGAAAAGGCGTGTTCAGCGCGGTAAAGTGATTTTATGGTCTTTGCCCGGGCGGTAGAGGATCAAAACGCCGCCGATGGCCTGCACGTTAGCGGCACCGGTTTCACGCACGATGGCATCTGCGATAAGCGTCCTGGTCTCGCGTTCTTCCGCGGCGATTTTCACTTTGATAAGCTCATGATGCTCAAGAGCCTGTTCAATTTCTGCCAGCACGCCCTCGGTCAGGCCGTTATTGCCCAGCATGACGACCGGTTTTAGCGGGTGCGCCAGGCTTTTCAAGTGCTGTTTTTGCTTATTATTAAGATTCATTTGTCTTTTTTGCTTACGTTGGGATTGAAAACGGTACATTCTACCGCCATCTCATGGTTATCACCAAATCGGTCGTGATTGTATCTGGCGCATGAGTGCCCGCTCCCGTCACTAATGCACTCTTTCAGGATAGTTGGAAAACACGATGACCACCAAAAAGCGTTCTGGCAGCTCAAGTCGATGGCTACAGGAACACTTTAGCGATAAATATGTTCTCGAGGCACAAAAAAAAGGACTGCGTTCCCGTGCCTGGTTTAAACTTGAAGAAATACAGCAGGGCGACAAACTGTTCAAGCCGGATATGGCGGTGGTGGATCTCGGCGCCGCGCCCGGCGGCTGGTCGCAGTATGTCGCCACGCAAATTGGCAAAAAAGGGCGTATTATCGCCTGTGATATTCTCCCCATGGATCCCATCGTGGGTGTCGATTTCCTGCAAGGCGACTTTCGCGACCCGCTGGTGTTACAGGCCTTGCTTGCAAGGGTCGGCGAAAGCAAAGTGCAGGTGGTCATGAGCGATATGGCCCCCAATATGAGTGGTACGCCGGCCGTTGATATTCCCAAGGCCATGTATTTAGTGGAATTGGCTTTGGAAATGTGCCGGGATGTGCTGGCACCTGGCGGCAGTTTTCTGGTTAAAGTCTTTCAGGGAGAAGGTTTTGATGAATACCTGCGGGAAATTCGCTCCCT
Source organism: Acerihabitans sp. (assembly GCF_036398755.1). Lineage (NCBI taxonomy): Bacteria > Pseudomonadati > Pseudomonadota > Gammaproteobacteria > Enterobacterales > Pectobacteriaceae > Acerihabitans > Acerihabitans sp. The sequence goes on from NZ_DASWOM010000041.1 coordinate 30,547, forward strand.
ATTTACGAAGGTAAAGATTCGTAAGCCAGACGCTTCACGCGCACGTTCGCGGGAAGTGTACATTGTGGCGACAGGGCGCAAACTATAGTACCCTACGCTAATTGTTAACACCGTTGTAATATGAGGTTAATCCCTTGAGTGACATGGCGAAAAACCTGATTCTCTGGTTGGTCATCGCAGTAGTGCTGATGTCTGTATTTCAGAGCTTCGGGCCCAGCGAGTCCAATAGCCGTAAGGTGGATTAT